>NZ_JASJSI010000115.1:0-12829 GCF_030237085.1 Stenotrophomonas maltophilia group sp. Smal32 | reverse complement strand
GTGCTGCAGGCTACGCTGGAGCTGCTGCTGGCACAGGGTTACGAGGCCACCACGATCGAAGCGGTGGCGGCGCATGCCGGGGTGGCAAAGAAGACCGTGTACCGCCATGCCAGCAACCGCGAGGAACTGGTCGGGTTGGCGGTGCGTGAGTGGACCGACGGCTTCGCGCCACAGTTGCAGCGCGATGCGCGCGATGCCGACGAGGTGGTGCCGTTGCTGCAGGACATCCTGCAGGCGGTGTGCGCGCAGGCGCTATCGGCGCAGGCGGTGCAGGTGTTCCGGCTGCTGGCCACCGATTTTCCCGGCAAAGACGCGCTGCTGCAGGCCTATCTGGACAACGGCATCGAGCGCGGCCGAGCGCTGCTGGCCGACTGGCTGGCGCGGCAGCAGCAGCGTGGGCTGCTGCGTGAGGGGGATTCGGCGCGCATGGCGCGGCTGATCCTGGCGATGACGGTGGCCGAACCGCTACGCGAACGCGTGATCGGGGTGGCGGCCGAGGATGCGCCGGTGGATGCGCACCTGCGTGAGTGCCTGGCGTTGTTGGCGCCGGTGTTGCAGGGGCCGTAGGGTTGCCCCATCCACGATTCACTCGCGCAGCATGTCCACGAACGCGCGCAGCGCGCCGGGCATCTGCCGCTGCTTCGGGTAGTACAACGCGAATCCCGCGAACGGTTCGCTCCAGTCTTCCAGCACCGCCACCATCTGCCCCGATTCGATGTAGGGCCGTGCGGTGTCTTCCAGCACATAGGCCAGGCCGATGCCATCGAGCACCGCGCCGACCACGGTGCCCTGCTCGCCCAGCGTCAACCGCCCCGGCACGTCGATTTCCAGCGCCTGCCCAGCGCGCTCGAACTGCCACTTGTACAGATGGCCACTGGCAAAGCGGAAACGGATGCACTCGTGTGCAGCCAGGTCACGCGGATGCTGCGGTGCCGGGTGCCGGCGCAGGTAGTCCGGCGCACCGACAATCAGCCCACGCAGCGGCGGCCCCATCGGCACCGCCACCATGTCCTCGGGCACGAACTCGTGCAGGCGCACGCCGGCGTCGTAGCCCTCGGCGACGATGTCGACCAGGCCATCGTTCTCGGTCAGTTCCACCCGCACGTCAGGATGGGCGTGCAGGAAGCGCGCCAGCCTCGGACCCAACTGGGTCGCCACGGCAGCGCGCGTCGCATTGATCCGCAGCAGGCCGGCCGGGGCGGCACGGAACTGGTTCATCTCCTCCAGCGCGTCATGCACCTGCCCCAGCGCCGGCTGCAACCGCTCCAGCAGGCGCTGCCCGGCCTCGGTCAGGGCCACGCTGCGGGTGGTGCGATGGAACAGGCCCACGCCCAACCGTTCCTCCAGCGCGCGGATCGCATAGCTCACCGCCGAGGTCGACAGAGCCAGTTCGGCACCGGCACGGCGGAAACTGCGATGACGGGCCACCGCGGCGAACGCGGCCAGATGGGTGAGGTTGTCAGTGGCCATGATTGTGCAGTTTCACTTGATGAATCATGCCGATATCCGCGCTTCTTGCCGCTGGGAACGGGGCGTATTGTAAAACGCCTTTCGACAAACCCTGCCAAGGATTCCCCATGTCCCTCGCCCGTGGTTACGCCGCCCATTCACATACCGACCCGCTGGTTCCGTACGAGTTCGAACGCCGCGCGGTCGGCCCGGACGATGTGCGCATCGAGATCCTCTACAGCGGCATCTGCCACTCCGACCTGCACCAGGCCCGCGACGACTGGGGTGGCTCGATCTACCCGATGGTGCCGGGCCACGAGATCATCGGCCGCGTGACCGAGGTCGGCAGCAACGTCACCCGCTTCAAGGTCGGCGACCACGCCGGCGTGGGCTGCATGGTCGACTCGTGCCGCCACTGCGACGCCTGCGAGCACGACCTGGAGCAGTACTGCGCCGAAGGCGCGACCTGGACCTACAACGGCCGTGAACGCGAAAGCGGCGCACCGACCTACGGCGGCTATTCCGACCACGTGGTGGTCGAGCAGCGCTTCGTGGTGAAGGTATCCGACACCCTCGACCTGAAGGCGGCCGCCCCGCTGCTGTGCGCCGGCATCACCACCTGGTCGCCGCTGCGCCACTGGAAGGTCGGCCCGGGCCAGAAGGTTGGCGTGATCGGCCTCGGTGGCCTCGGCCACATGGGCGTGAAGTTCGCCAAGGCACTCGGCGCGCACGTGGTGATGATCACCACCACCCCGGAAAAGGGTGCCGACGCCAAGCGCCTGGGCGCCGATGAGGTGCTGGTCTCGCGCGATGCCGCGCAGATGAAGGCGCACGCCGGCAGCTTCGACTTCCTGCTCAACACCATCCCGGTTGGCCATGACACCAACCCGTACATGGGCCTGCTCAAGCGCGAGGCCACCATGTGCCTGGTCGGCGTGCTGACCGAACTGGACCCGCCGCTGACCGGCGGCAGTGTGATCTTCGGCCGCAAGCACCTGACCGGCTCGGCGATCGGCGGCATGGCCGAGACCCAGGAAATGATGGACTTCTGTGCCGAGCACGGCATCGTCAGCGACGTCGAGATGATCGACATCAAGAACGTCAACGAAGCCTGGGAACGCATGGCGAAGAACGATGTGCGCTACCGCTTCGTGATCGACATGGCGACGATGAAGAACGCAGCCTGATCCAAGGCAGATGTGAAAAAGAAAAACCCCGGCAATGCCGGGGTTTTTCTTCTGGCAGTGCCAGCCGCTGGCCGGTAACCCCGCATGGTGGTCAGTACGCGAACTCGCGGAACACCGGATCCACATCGCCGTGCCAGCGGCCATGGAACAGCGCCAGCTTGCGCTCGGCCGGGGTCAGCCCCGATTCGACGATCTCCTGCAGCACGTCCAGGAACTTGCTCTCGTCCTGGCCATCGGCATTGCGCGCTGCCCGGCGCTTGAGGCCTTCCACCGAAATCTTCACCGCCTCGCGGGCCAAGTCGCGCACCGTGCCGTTGCGGAACGGCAGGTTCATCGCATGCTTCGGTACACCGTCGCGCAGCGCATGGCGCTCGGCCAGGGTGAAGTCGCGCACCAGGTCCCAGGCGGCATCCAGCGCGGTGTCGTCGTACAGCAGGCCCACCCAGAACGCCGGCAGCGCACACAGGCGGCTCCACGGGCCACCATCGGCGCCGCGCATTTCCAGGTATTTCTTCAGGCGCACTTCCGGGAACGCGGTGGTCATGTGGTCCGACCAGTCGCGCAGCGTCGGCAGCGCACCCGGCAGCACCGGCAGCTTGCCCTGCATGAAATCGCGGAAGCTCTGCCCGCTGGCGTCGTGGTAGATGCCATCGCGGTAGGAGAAGTACATCGGCACGTCGAGCAGGTAATCGACATAGCGCTCGTAACCGAAGCCCTCCTCGAACACGAAGTCGAGCATGCCGGTGCGATCGGCGTCGGTGTCGGTCCAGATGTGCGAGCGATAGCTCAGGTAGCCGTTCGGCTTGCCTTCGGTGAACGGCGAATCGGCAAACAGCGCGGTGGCGATCGGCTGCAGCGCCAGCGACACGCGGAACTTCTTCACCATGTCCGCTTCGGTGGCGTAGTCCAGGTTCACCTGTACCGTGCAGGTGCGGGTCATCATGTCCAGGCCGAGCGAGCCGACCTTGGGCATGTACGAGCGCATGATCTTGTAGCGGCCCTTCGGCATCCACGGCATCTCGTCGCGCTTCCACTTCGGCTGGAAACCCATGCCGAGGAAACCCAGCTGCAATTCGCCTGCCACCTGCGCCACTTCATTGAGGTGGGTGCCGGTCTCCACGCAGGTCTGGTGGATGGTCTCCAGCGCTGCGCCGGACAGTTCCAGCTGACCGGCCGGTTCCAGCGTCACCGACGCACCATCGCGCAGCAGGGCGATGGTGTTGCCGTTCTCCTGCACCGGCTCCCAGCCGAAGCGGACCAGGCCATTGAGCAGCGCTTCGATGCCACGCTCGCCCTCGAAGGTCGGCGGCCGCAGGTCGTCCAGGCGGAATCCGAACTTCTCGTGCTCGGTACCAATGCGCCACTGCGCACGGGGCTTCTCGCCGGAGGCGATCACCTCCACCAGCTGCGAGCGGTCGGTAATGGGGGTATCGGCGACGTGGCTGGGGCTCGACAAGGGGAAGGCTCGCTGGACAGTGGCAGGGGATGTGGGGCCCGGGGCCTTCCATCGCAAGGGCGCACTATAGCGTGGCACCCCGTTGCGTCATGCGACGGTGACGGGTTTCAGCATCCTACCGACGCCCTCTTGACCCTCGTACACTCAGGGTCATGAGCCGCCATTCACGACACCCCGAACTGCACCGCTCCGAGCGCGTCGGCTGGCTGCGTGCCGCCGTGCTGGGGGCCAACGATGGCATTGTCTCGGTGGCTGGCCTGGTGGTTGGTGTGGCCGCCAGCGGCGCTTCGGCCAGCACGATCCTGGCCACCGGTGTGGCCGGCACCGTGGCCGGCGCGATGTCGATGGCCGCCGGCGAATACGTCTCGGTGCAGACCCAGGCCGACACCGAAGACGCCGACCTGGCGATGGAAAAGCGCGAGCTGCACGAAGACCCGCACAGCGAACTGGAAGAGCTGGCCGGAATCTACCGCCACCGCGGCCTGGACCCGGCGCTGGCACGGCAGGTGGCTGAGCAGCTCACCGCACACGATGCACTGGGGGCGCACGCCCGCGACGAACTGGGCATCACCGATACCCTGCGCGCGCGCCCGTTGCAGGCGGCGTTGGCTTCGGCTGGAGCCTTCACCTGCGGCGCCGCGCTGCCGGTGCTGACGTCCCTGCTCGCCCCGGTGGACAAGGTTGCGATGATCACCACCGGCAGCACCCTGCTGGGCCTGTGCCTGACCGGTGCGATGGCGGCCCGCGCCGGCGGCGCACCGCCTGTCCGCGGGGCGATCCGGGTGATGTTCTGGGGTGCACTGGCAATGGCCGCCGCTGCAGGCGTCGGACGCCTGTTCGGCGCCCACGTGGCATGACCGGCATGCTGCCGCCAGTTGCCGCGCTGCTGGCCGAGATGGCCAGCCTGGCCGGCTGCGAACGCGCCGAAGGCTATGCCTGCATCACCGCACGCCGCGAGCACGGCGCCAGTTCGGTGGAGATTCCGCAACCCCAGTTCGCGATCCTGCTGGAAGGCCGCAAGCAGGTACGCACCGCGCACCAGTCACTGGAGTTCGTGCCCGGCGACATCCTGCTGCTCACCCAGCGTTGCCGCATCGATGTGGTCAACACCCCCGACCCGCGCAGCGGCCGCTACCTCAGTGCCATCGTGCCGCTGTGTGCTGAAGTGCTGGCGGCGGCGCGCACGCTGTGGAGCGAAGCACTGCCCAGCGCAGGCACGGCGATGGCGCGCCTGCCGTTGATCGAACATGGCGTGGTGCTGCGGCAGTGGCGGCAATCGCTGCAGGACGGGCGTTACAGCGAAGCACGATTGGCGCTGGCGTCGTTGGTACTGACGCTGTGCCGGCAGGGGCATGGCAGCCTGCTGCTGCCGCAGGCCCCGAGCCTGGGCGAACAGATCCGCGACCGCATCGCTGCCGAACCCGCACGCGACTGGCAATCGCGCGATGTCGAGGAACAGTTCGCGCTGAGCGGTGCAACCCTGCGCCGCCGTCTTGCCGCCGAGGACACCAGCCTGCGCCAGCTGCTCACCGAGGCGCGGCTGGCGCATGGCATGCAGCTGCTCTACACCACCGACCTGCCGCTGAAGACCGTGGCAGCGCGCGCGGGCTACCGCTCTGCGGCCAGTTTCAGCAGGCGCTTCGCCGAGCAGTACGGGCTGGCTCCCACAGACATCTGAGGGGGTTCGGCAGGGCTTGCAGCCCTGCAGACACCCCCTTCCCTGAGCATTCCGCGCAGTGGTTTGAGCGCCGCGCACACGCCCGCCACGGCACTCTGGGCACAACGGAACCGCCCGTCATCCACCGAGAACCGCCATGACCCTGCGTCCCCTGCCGCTGCGCACCGCCCTGCTGCTGGCACTGTCCTCCCTGCCGCTGGCCGCGCTGGCCGAGGCCACCTCGCCTGCCCCCACCCAGCAGGTGCCCGGCGTCTACCACCAGCGCGTCGGTGCGCTGCAGGTCACCGCCCTGTTCGACGGCGTGGTCGCACTCGGCAGGCAGGAAGTGGTGGACGTGCCGCCGACGCTGGTCAGCCGCCTGCTGGAAGGCCGTTACGTGCCGGAAGACAAGAAGGGCCTGCAGACCGCGATCAATGCGTTCCTGATCCGCCAGGGCAACCACCTGACCCTGGTCGACACCGGCACCGCGCAGTGCTTTGGCCCCGGCCTGGGCCAGGTGCTGGGCAATCTGCGCGCCTCCGGCGTGGACCCGGCCGAGGTGGATGAGGTGCTGCTGACCCACGCCCATCCGGACCACCTGTGCGGCGTACTCGACGCGCAGGGCAAGCCGGCCTATCCCAATGCCACGGTGTGGCTGTCCAAGGCGGATGCCGATTACTGGCTCAACCCAGCCAGCGAGGCCACCGCGCCGAAGGGCGTGCGCTTCGCCTTCCCGCTGGCACGCAATGCGGTCGCGCCATACCAGGCCAGCGGCCACCTGCGCACCTTCAGCCCCGGCGACGCCCTGCCCGGCGGCGCGGTGGCGATGGACACCCATGGCCATACGCCCGGCCATGTCTCTTACCGGTTCGACAGCCAGGGCCAGTCACTGCTGGTATGGGGTGATGTGCTGCACTTCCATGCGGTGCAGTTCGCGCACCCGGAGGCGGCATTCGAGGCCGATTCGGACCGCACAGCGGCGATCGCCAGCCGTCGCGGGCTGCTGCAGCAGGCCACCGCCCACGGTTGGTGGGTGGCCGGCGCGCACCTGCCGTTCCCCGGCCTGGGCCACGTGCGCAGCGAAGGCCAGGCATATGCCTGGGTGCCGGCGGAGTATTCGCCGTTGAAATGAGCCAATGAGCCCTTGTAGAGCCGAGCCCATGCTCGGCTACCGGGGCCTGGCCGCGCTGCGCGCGGCAGCCGAGCGTGGGCTCGGCTCTACAGGAAAACCGGAAGCCTTACTCCAGCCCCAGCCAGCCGCCGATCACGCCACGGGCTTCGTCCACGCCGGTGCGGTCCTCGCCGGAGAACACCTGCACGCTGACGCTGTCGCCGTAGGCCGAGTGCAGTTCCTTGCGCACCTTCTGCAGGGTCTGCATCTGCTGGCTGCGGCTGAGCTTGTCGGCCTTGGTCAGCAGGGCGTGCGCCGGCAGGCCGCGCTGCACGGCGTAGGACAGCATCTGCCGGTCGTAGTCCTTCAGCGGATGGCGGATGTCCATCACCACCACCAGCCCCTTCAGGGCTTCGCGGGTGCGGAAATACCTGTCGATGAAGGCCTGCCAGTGCGCCTGCAGGTCCAGCGGCACCTTTGCATAGCCATAACCTGGCAGGTCGACCAGATGCGCTTCCGGGGTGACCTGGAAGAACACCAGCTGCTGGGTACGGCCAGGGGTCTTGGAGACACGGGCCAGGGCGTTCTGGCGGGTCAGCGCGTTGAGCGCACTGGACTTGCCGGCGTTGGAGCGGCCGGCGAAGGCCACTTCGGCCCCTTCGTCGGGCGGCAGCTGCCGCACGTTGTGGGCCGAAAGGTGGTAACGGGCGCGTTCGATGAGCAATGACATGTGCCTAGGATCGCATGTTGCGGCGCCGCGCGCCCGTGCCGGCGGCCCCTGCGGGCATTTTGCTGCACTGCTGCGTTGACCGTGCGCGGAAACGGCGTTGATAATCCGGGCGATGCCGGCGGCCACCGCCCGGCCCGGTCCATACGGAGCTTCAGCATGCGCCACGCTCGCGTTCTTGCCGTATCCGCCCTTGCCACTGCTGTAGTCGTTGCCGCTGCTGCGTTCGCGCAGACCACGTTGACCCCGCTGCCCGACAACGGGCCGATCAACACCGCCTCGCTGGAGGTGGACTTCAGCAAGACCCACTGGGGCGATGCCAAGGCTGGCCAGACCAAGGCTTCGGCCTGTGCGGCCTGTCATGGCGCCGACGGAAATGCCACGGTCGAGATGTATCCGTCCATCGCCGGCCAGAGCGAACGCTACGTGGCCCAGCAGATGGCCCTGATCGCCAACGGCCAGCGCAGTTCCGGCGCGGCGGTGGCGATGGTCCCGTTCGTGCAGAACCTCACGCCGCAGGACATGCGCGACATCGGCGCGTTCTTCGCCACGCAGAAGGCCACCGCCGGTATCGCCGACGACACGGCGGTCACCGACGGCCCGTACAAGGGCATGAAGTTCTACGAGATCGGCCAGCAGCTGTACCGCGGCGGAGACGCCAAGCGCGGCCTGCCGGCCTGCATGGCGTGCCACGGCCCCAGCGGTGCCGGTAATCCAGGTCCGGCCTATCCGCACATCGGTGGTCAGCACGCCAGCTATGTCGCGCGCCGCCTGCAGGAATACCAGGCCGGCCAGACCAACGAGACCGACAAGGCCCACTTCCAGATCATGGCGACAGTCGCGCAGAAGCTGAGCGAGCAGGAGGTGCAGGCGCTGTCGAGCTACCTGCAGGGTCTGCACAACAAGGCCGACGATGTGGCCACTGCCCCCCCGTCGGCGCAACCGGCTGCCGCCCCCTGACCACCACTGGTCGGCCCGGGCCGCCACCACGGCCCGCGCCTGCGGTATGTTTCCTTCACGCCGGCGACTGCGCCGGCGTTGCTTTTTTCAACGGAGATGCGTGTCGATGAGGTTGATTTCCCGCCTGCTGTTGTCCGTGCTGGTGCTGCTGCCGCTGGCAGCCTGCGCCGCTACCCCCGCCAATGCCCCGCTGGTCGAGGGCAAAGACTACGAGCGCATCGCCCAGCCGGGCCCGTTCCAGCCGCTGGCCGGCAAGATCGAGGTGGTCGAGGTCTTCGGCTACACCTGCCCGCATTGCGCCCACTTCGAACCGCAGCTGGAAGCCTGGGCGGCCAAGCTGCCGGCCGACGTGCGCTTCACCCCGGTCCCGGCAGCCTTCGGTGGCGCCTGGGATGCCTGGGCACTGGCCTACTACGCCGCCGACGAGGTCGGCGTGGCCAAGCGCAGCCACGCTGCCGTGTTCAAGGCCCTGCACGAGCAGGGATCGCTGCCGATGCAGAACGTCTCGGCCGATGAGCTCGCCACCTTCTACAAGGCGTATGGCGTGACCCCGGACCGTTACCTGCAGGCCCTGCGCGGCGACGCCGTACAGAAGAAGGTCGATGCCGCGCGCGCGTTCGCCCAGCGCACCAGGATCCCGGGGACCCCGGCGCTGATCATCAACGGCCAGTACCTGGTGCGTGGCAACAGCTTCGACGACCAGCTGCGCATCGCCTCGGCGCTGATCGCCCAGGCCCGCGCTGCCCGCGGCCGCTGAACCAACACCCACCACCGACACGGCGCTGTCGCCGCCGCATGTCATCATTTCCCTCTGGCCGGCGCCTGGCGCCGGCCCCACCATTCCAGATGCTGGAGACGTTTCCATGAAGATCCGTTACGCCCTCGCCCTCGCAGCGCTGCTGCCGATCCTGGCTGCCTGCAAGGCTGATGACGGCAGCACCAACACCACCGCGGCCCCGGCCGAACCGGCTGCAGCCCCGGCAGCCACCACCGAACCGGCTGCTGCGCCGGCGGCGGGCAGCGAAGGCGCCGCGCCGGCTGCCGCTGAAGGCGAGAAGGCCCCGGCCGAAGCGGCTCCGGCCACCGCACCGGCCCCGACCACCGCCGCACTGACCGGCCCGGCCCCGGTGGAAGGTGCCGACTACCAGGTGATCCCGAACGGCCAGCCGTTCCAGCCGGCCACCGGCAAGATCGAAGTGACCGAGATCTTCGGCTACGTCTGCCCGGCCTGCGCCGCATTCCAGCCGCTGGTCGGCCCGTGGAAGGCCGGCCTGCCGAGCGACGTGAACTTCGTCTACGTGCCGGCCATGTTCGGCGGCACCTGGGATGACTACGCCCGTGCCTTCTACGCCGCGCAGACCCTGGGCGTGCAGGAGAAGACCCACGAAGCGCTGTACGCCGCCATCCACTCGCAGAAGACCCTGAAGGGCGAGCGCGGCCGTGATTCGGTGGAAGACATCGCCAAGTTCTACGGTGCCTACGGCGTGGATCCGAAGCAGTTCGCCGCCACCATGGGCAGCTTCGCGGTGAATGCCAAGACCAACTCGGCCAAGCAGTTCGCGCAGCGCAGCCAGATCAGCGGCACCCCGTCGATCATCGTCAACGGCAAGTACCTGGTGAAGGGCAAGAGCTTCCCGGACATGCTGCGCATCGCCGACCACCTGATCGCCCGCGAACGCGGTGCGGCCCAGGCTCACTGATCCAAGAGAAGCATTTCCCGGCCGTGAATTCCCCCCGTACACGGACCCTGCGCTTGCTGACGGCCAACATCCAGGCCGGCTCAAGTACCCGCCGCTACAGCGACTATGTGACCCGCAGCTGGTCACATGCGCTGCCGGCGGGTCGCAAGCGCAGCAGCCTTGACGCGATCGCCACCCTGGCGCGCGAACATGACATCGTCGGCCTGCAGGAGGCCGATCCGGGCAGCCTGCGCTCGGGCTTCACCAACCAGACCCACTACCTGGCCCAGCGCGCCGGCTTCAATTACTGGAGCCACCAGCCCAACCGGCGCATGGGCGGGGTCGCCTCCAGCGCCAACGGCCTGTTGAGCAAGCTGGAACCGGTTGAAGTGCAGGATCACGCCCTGCCCGGCCGCATCGGCGGGCGCGGCGTGCTGCTGGCCAAGTTCGGCGACGGCGCCGACGGCCTGGCAGTCGCAGTGGCGCATCTGTCGCTGGGCGCGGGCTCGCGGATGTCGCAGCTGGGCTTCATCGCCGAGCTGCTGTCCGACCACCCGAACGCGGTGCTGATGGGCGACTTCAACTGCCTGGCCGAGCGCCCGGAAATGCAGGTGCTGTACCAGAAGACCCGGCTGCAGCCGCCAGGTTGCATCGTGCCGACCTTCCCCAGCTGGCGCCCGGACCGCGCCATCGACCACATCCTGGTCAGCAGCGGCCTGCAGACCCGCACCGTGGAAGCCGTACCGGCCGCGTTCTCCGATCACCTCGCCCTGGCGATGCAGATCGACGTCCCGGCCGACGCCCTGCGCTGACCGCACCCGGCAGGCGCCAACCTTGGTTGGCTTGTTGCCCAAGAGCTGCGGACAGCCGCTCTTGTGGGTGCGGACCGTTGGTCCGCACGCTCTCCGCCGGGCATGGCCCGGCGCTACCCGGCCTGCGCGATCGGCCCCTTCAAGCGCCTTGCCGTCATCGTGCTGCCCACCGAGGCGAGCACCGTGCAGCCGATCGCCAGCCACTGCAGCCCGTGCAGGTGCTCGTGCAGCAGCAGCATCGCCCACAGCGCGGCCACCGCCGGTTCCATGCTGATCAGGATGCCGAAGGTCTCCTTCGGCAGGCGCTTGAGCGCCATCATCTCCAGCGACATCGGGATCGCACTGGACACCAGTGCCACCAGCAGGCCCGTCGCGAGGATCTTCGGATCGAGCAGCGCGGCACCGGCATGCACCACGCCCACCGGCACCACCACCAGCGACGCGGCCAGCAGCCCCAGCGACACCGAATGCCCGGCATGCAGATGGCCGGCACGCTTGCCGAACACGATGTACAGGCCCCAGCAGGCCGCCGCGCCCATCGCGTACAGCACACCGGCCGGGTCCAGCGCCGGCCCGCCGCCGATCGGCAGCAGCAACAGCAGCCCCAGCGCCGCGCACCCCACCCAGAGGAAATCGATCGGACGTCGTGATGACAGCATCGCCACCGTCAACGGCCCGGTGAATTCGATGGCCACCGCGATGCCGAAGGGAATGGTGCGCAGGGCCATGTAGAACAGCAGGTTCATCAGGCCCAGAGTGAGCCCGTAGCGCAGGATGGTGACGGCATCCGGGCGGCTGGTCTTCCAGCGCCATGGTCGCCAGAACAGCAGCAGCAACAACGCGGAAAAGCCCACGCGCAGCGCGCTGGTGCCTTGCGCACCGATCAGCGGGAACAGGTGTTTTGCGTAGGAAGTGCCGATGGCCAGCGAGGTGACCGAGCCGAGCACCGCCAGCGCCGGCAACATCGGCGCGAGTCGTGAGGTCTGCATGCGCAAAGTCTATTGCGTCACCGCCGAGCACTTGGCTCAATTGACAGCCTGTTCGTGCAACTTCTGCTCGCCATGGCCACCGCTCCCGTGTTCGACAGTTTCGACCGCGCCATCCTCGACCTCCTGCAGCGGAACAACACCCTGCCGCAGCGCGAAATCGCCGAGGCCGTGCACCTGTCCACCCCGGCCGTGCAACGCCGCATCAAGCGCCTGCAGGACAGTGGCGTGATCGCCGCCAACGTGGCGGTGGTCGCCGCAGCCAAGGTCGGGCGGCCGCTGACCATCATCGTCGAGGTGCGCGTGGTCAGCGAGCAGCGCGAACGCGTGGCGCCGTTCAAGCGACGCGTGCAGAACGACCCGGCGGTACAGCAGTGCTATTCGATCACCGGCGACGGCGATTTCCTGCTGCTGCTTTCGGCCGCGTCGATGGAAGAATACGAGGCGATCACCGAGCGGTTGTTCGGCGGCGATGACAACATCGAGCGCTTCCGCACATCGGTAGCACTGGGCACGCTGAAGCGGAGTTTCGAGGTGCCGCTGCTGCGGGTGCCGTAGCGTCGAGCCATGCTCGACCGGGTTGGGGGCGCCAGGGAACAGCGCTCCACGCAGGCTCGCCTCTACCCTCGCAAACCATTAGCACAAAGCCCACCCCCGCCCCGCGCCAGCCCCGCTGGTTTGTGGGTTGGCTATGGCTGTCCATTTCCCTCATCCCCCGGATGAAGCTTGTGAAAACCCCAATGGGGGGGGGACCGAACATACTGTGGGCGCTATCCCGCCATCCCGCCGCAACGCCCCAACCCGT
>NZ_JASJSI010000114.1:0-12916 GCF_030237085.1 Stenotrophomonas maltophilia group sp. Smal32 | reverse complement strand
GCGGGACTTCGGCTGCCCCACCAGCCGGGCAATCAATGCCGCAGAAAACAAACAGCCCAAAATCAGTCACTCTATACCGGCAACGGGAAACCGCGGGGACCTTTTTTGCCGCGGTGGGGGGGGGGCGGGGATTTATCCTGAAAAAACGGCCGCCGCCCCGGGGCTGTTGGGTGGGGGCCCAACTTTGTGCCGAATTCTGGTGGGGGGGCACGCCCAAACGGGGGCCCAAACAAGGGGCCCCCCCCACCAGAATCAGCCAGCGGCCGGCGCTACCGCTTCAACTGGCGCTTGAGGGTGGCATCCAGGGTGATCGGCCGGTCCCAGTGCTGGTAGCTGGCCACGATGGCATGGCGCACGGCGCGGTAATGCAGGTTGTCGGGCTTGGCGGGCATCCGCTTCACCACGGCTTCCCAGCCGCCCTCCGGGTCCTGGCTGAAGGCGCGCACGCTGTCGCGGCAGGTCTGGCCGCTGGCCTTGGCCCAGAAGCAGGCGAAATAGATGTCCCCGGCCTGCCATCCATGGGTGGTGAACAGCGCGCTGATGTAGCCGCGCGGCACGTCGGCATAGCGCGATACCTCATCGAGGAAGGCATCGGGGTAGCGTTCGGCGTAATGGTTGATGTCCTGCAGCTGGGCATCAACCCAGCTGTCGCCGGTCTCCACCTCATACGCAGCCGAACGCTCGGCGGTCTGCTGGGCCAGCACGGTGGCCGGCGCCAGCAGCAGGGACAACAGCAACGCGCGCAGTCGGTGGTTCATGGCCCGATTCTGCCGCAGCCGCCCCGCCCTGTCAGGCCGCCGCGGCGGCCTTGGCCTCGATCGCGGCCAATGCTGCCGGCCAGTCGTGGGCGGTATCGGCAGTGACCATGCGTGGTTCGTCGTCGGCCACACCGTGCTGGGTCTCGTGGGCCCAGGTCACCGCATACGGGGTATGCACGCCCCAGCCACCGAGGGTGACCACCGGCTCGATGTCCGAACGCAGCGAGTTGCCGACCATCACGAAGCGCTGCATCGGAAGATCGAATTCGGCCAGCACGCGGGCGTAGGTTTCCGGATCCTTCTCCGAGACGATCTCGATGCGCGGGAACAGCTCGGCCAGGTTGGCGACCTTGATCTTCGCTTCCTGGTGGAACAGGTCGCCCTTGGTGATCAGCACCACCGGGTAGTGCTCGGCGATGGCGGCCACCGCCTCGCGCACGCCGTCGATCAGCTCGACCGGGTGGCGCAAGGTGTCGTGGCCGATGTCCAGGATGCGCTGGATGTCCTTGGCCTCGATGCGCTGGCCGGTGATGTCGATGGCCGCTTCGATCATCGACAGCGTCATGCTCTTCACGCCGTAGCCGAAGGTGCCCAGATGGCGCTGCTGCACTTCCAGCAGGTGGCGTGCGGTCTGGGTGTCATGCACATCGACGTAGCGCGACAGCAGGTCAAGGTAATCCTGCTCGGCCTTGCGGTAGTAGTCCTCGCTCTTCCACAGCGTATCGTCACCGTCAAAACCGACCAGGCCGATGGCGCGCGACGGCGCAGGCGTGGAGGTGTTCATCGCGCAAGGATACAGGGGCCATGGTGACGAAAAAAACCCGGGCGGCCGAAGCCGCCCGGGTTCCCATACGCCCCGATGCAGGTCTTACCTGCCCTGCGCACCCTGGGCTGCGCCGCCGGCGCCGGCCTGCTGGGCGGCCACGTAGGCCTTGTACTCGTCGGCACTGAGCTCGCCGTCCTTGTTGGTATCGGCCTGGTCGAACACCTGGGCCAGGCCCGCGTTCACCTGTGCCTCGGACTTGCTGATGGTGCCGTTGCCATCGGTATCGATGCTGGCCCAGGTCTGGCCACCGCCATTGGCCTGCGCCGATGCCGCTGCGGCCGCATTGGTCGCCTGGTCAGCGGCCTGGCCGGCCTGTGCAGCCGCCTGCTGGGCCTGCGCGGCCTCGTTCTGCGCATGCGCCGCCTGCTGCTTGGCCGACTGCGCCATCGCCGGAATGGCCAGCACGCTGCCAGCGGCGACGATCAGGGCGATCAGGGGCTTGCGGTTGCGAATAGTCATCAGGGGTGTCTCCTACCGATTGGGTGGTGTTGCGCGGCGTGTTGTCTCCGCACGGCACCTACCCTGCCACCGCCTTTCTGAATCGATTTTGCGCCGCGACCGGCATCAACACACGCGATTAACCACTCGCCACCGCACATGCTTTAGCACGGTGGTTAGCGCGAAGTGAGTGGCTCATAAGCTGCGCATTCATCGCGCCAGGATTTAACCGGCAGCGAACGAAAAACCTGCGTCAATTCGCGGTCTGGGCCGATGACCGCGAACTGAACATCACCCATCCCAGCGCAACACCGGCGAGCGCGCCGGCGATTTCCAGCACCACGCGGCTGCCAAGTTCGTTCGGATCATGGATGGTGGACAGGAAGATGCGCGCGTACAGCGGTGACTCCAGCCGCACGATGCCCATGTAGAACAGCTTCCACGCATCGATGCCGGCCGAAGCCACCACCGAGATGACGCAGGCCCAGCCGATGGCATGCCCCATCGACCAGTGCAGCAGCCGGCACAAGCGCGACCACAGGAAGTACACCAGCAGGCCGACCAGCAGGGCGATGGCGCCGGCTTCCAGGGTGCCGAGCAGGCCGAAGTGCAGGGGAAGGTTCATCGGGTGGGCAGCGGTGGGAAGGCGGTCAGTGTAAGGGTATCGGCAGGGTTGCACCCTGCACCCGCAGAGGCTTCAGGCAACGGCCAAAGCCAAAGCGGCTCTGGACTGTTGATGGTTTGGCGGGACGATGTGGGTGGGCAGGACACGCCGTAAACCCATCCCTGGGGGCTCGATGGCGCCATCCATGGCGCCAACGGTCCTGCCCACCCACACCGCCCCACCTCCGACAGATTCCTGATGACGGTTGGTGGTAGATCCACGCCATGCGTGGATGAATCTCAATCGAAATCGAATATTTCGAGAATTGAACGAAGAGCATCCACGCATGGCGTGGATCTACCGTGTCGACCAAGGTCGACACCTACCAACAGCAGCGACCCACCCCGCCATCCCACGGAATGCGTGCTGTTGCTGTTGCTCTGGCTTGTAGCGGGTGCAGGGCGCAGCCCTGCCGATACCCCTACCGTACCGGGACGTCGTACGCGGTGCCCGGATCCGGTTCGGGTTGCAGGGTGTAGTGCCACCACTCCTGGGGGTAATTCACGAAGCCGCGGCGCGCCATTGCCCGTACCAACTGCTGGCGGTTTGCCTGCTGCACCTCGCTCAGTCCGCTCGCCTGCGTGTGCGCACGTGGCCCGAAGAAGTCGAAGTCGGTACCCATGTCCAACGGCGTGCAGCTACCGCTGCGGCAATCCAGCAACCCAAGATCCACCGTCGCGCCACGGCTGTGGCCAGAACGCTCTGCGATGTAGCCATCGGCCAGCAGCCGCGGCTTGTCCAGGTCCGGGTACTGCAGCGCCTTGCGCGAGAGTTCGCCCGGGTCGTTCACCCAGGCCATGAAGGCCTGCACCGAGCGTACTGGCCGGTAGCAGTCGTAGAGGCGCAGGCCAAAACCCTGCGCACGCAGATCCTGTTCCACCCGCGCCAGCGCTTTCGCCACCGGGGCCAGCAGGTAACAGGAAGGAGCCTCGTAGCCCGGAACACGCGCGCCGGTGAAGTTGTTGGCACCGGCGTAGCGGATATCCATGTCGATACGTGGCGCCACCGACCGGATCTCCACCAGCCCGGCGTCGGCCGCGCCGGTGGCGGGTGAAACACGCGGTGGTTCAGCGGCGTTGGCGGTCGCTGCCAGGGCAGTCGCCAGTACGAGTGAAATGCAGGTCCTGGAAGTCATAGCTGAAGTCGATGTCCGGATCGATGGCACGCAGGTCCAGTGTCGGTGCCGGGCCTTCGCCTGGCTGCAGCCACGCCTGCGCGTCTTCGCCCAGCGTATCCCAGCGCAGCAGCCAACGCTCCTGTAGTTGCAGCACGGCACCCTGCAGCCGTGGCGATCTGTCCACGCTGAAGCGCAGGCCGTCCCTGTCCGGGCACAACGATGCGGGCCCCAGCCAGGGATCACTGTAGCGACCCTGCCAGCGCGGCAGGTCATCGCCGCGTGCCGGCTGCGCGGCTGCGGTCGCTGGCCGTTGGTGGCCAGATGCTGCCTGCGCTGCCTGGTCAGCCTTCAGTTCGGCCAGGTACTCCATCGCCGGGCGCGTATCGTCTGGTGCGGTGAAGCGCTTCAGCATCGCCTGCATCAGCGCCGTGCGTGCATCCTCGCCTTCACCGTTGATCAGCATCACCACGCCCACCCTGCGGTCGGGCAGCAGCGCCAACGACGAATACATGCCTGACAGCGTGCCGGTATGCGCCACCTTCCACTGCCCGTCCATGTCCGACACCCGCCAGCCAAAGCCGTAGCCGTAGAAGTGCGCGTTGTCCCAGCGCCGCTGGCGTTCGCCCAGCGGCATCGGCATGTGCAGGGTCCATAGCGTGCGGCGTTGGGTGCTATCCAGCCAGTCGGGTACCAGAGCGGGATCGAGCAGCACCTGCATCCAGCGTGTCATGTCGCGCAGCGAACAACGGATGCCACCCGCCGCCATCGAGGGCAGGTCCGGGCTGATCGCAGCATCGGCGTTCACCACCTCGTTGCGCTCACCACGCCAGGCATGCGGCTGTGCCACGTTGCCCACGCGCTTCACCGACCACGCACCCACCTGGCAGCGCGTCATGCCCAGTGGTTCGAACACCTGCTCGCGCATCAGCTGGTCGTACGGCTTGCCACCCGCCGCGGCCGCCACTTCACCGGCCACCACATACATCAGGTTGTCGTAGGCATAGTGGCTGCGGAAGCTGCTGACCGGCTTCAGGTGTGCCAGCCCGGCGATGATGTCGGTACGGGTGAAGGCGTTCGGCTCCGGCCACAACATCAGGTCGCCGGCGCCCAGGCCCAGGCCGCTGTTGTGGATCAGCAGGTCGCGCACCTGCATCTGCTGGCCCACCCATGCATCGTGCATGCGGAAACCCGGCAGGTGCCGCTGCACCGGATCATCCCAGTGCAGCCTGCCCTGCTGCACCAACCGCGCCAGCAGCGCAGCGGTCATCGCCTTGCTGTTGGACGCGATCTTGAACAGCGTGTCCTCGTCGATGCGGCCGCCATCGCCGCGCGCGCCCCCTGCATGGCGATGGACCACCCGCCCCTCCTCGACCACCGCCAGCGCCAGCCCGGGCAGATGCTCGGCCTGGACCACGGCCGCGATGTCGGCCTCGATTGCGGCGCTGTCGGCCGACGACGCGGACGGTGCAGCCAGTGCCGCCGCGAGGATCAGCAGGTGGTGCATGCGGGCAGTCCCTCCATTGCCTGCGCCGTCACGGTGGACGGCGCGGATCGTGGCCTCAGAAGTTCCAGGTCACCACCAGCTGGGTATAACGCGGGGCCTGCCAGCGCGTGCCGGTCGCAAATGTCGCCTCACGGTACTGGCCGGGTTGTGCTTCATAGCGCTGGTGCACGTTGATGGTCTTCTGGTTGTTGGTGAGGTTGTACACCGACAAGCGGGCGCTGAGGTCGATGCCCTCCACCGGCAACCGCCAGGTCACATTGGCCCCCATGGTCCAGGTCCACGGCAGGCGGCCAAACGCACCGCGTGGGCTGTATTCGAACTGCCGTTGGTTGTAGGGGCCCGCACAGTTGGCCACGCACAGCCAGCCGGTGCCACCGCCACTGCCCTCGCTGGAGGTGCTGCCACCGGCGATGGAGTCGTTCGGCCACATCACGCCGTAGGCGGTGATCGGGCCACCGGACTGCACCTGCAGCGTGGTGCCGAACGACCACTGCTTGTTCAGCGCATACGCGGCACGCAGCTTGAACTGATGGCGGAAGTCGTTGAACAGCACGCCATAACGTTCATTGGTGGCCGGGTGGTCCCAGAACTGCACCATGCCGGTATCACCGTAATTGGTATCGGAGTTCACCGGGCCTTCGAAGTTGCCTTCGCTCTTCGACCACAGGTAGGACGCGTTGAACATCCACTTCTCGTCCCAGGCACGGTCGATCTGGAACTCCAGCGCCTTGTAGGTGCGCTTGGGCTTGGAGTAGCCGATCACCTCGCCGCTGCCGCCCTTGCGGTAGCCGCTGTTGGCGGTATCGATGGTGATCCAGCCTTCGTTGGCGCAACCGATGCTCTTGTCGCCCCAGATCGTCAGGCTCTCGCCCGGGTTGGCGATCGGCCACAGCGTGCTGGGGGTCGGGCCGCATGGGGTGTAGTTGATGCGGATGTCATCCAGCGCGCGGGTCATGCGCCGGTAGGTGGCATTGACGCCCCACGACCAGGCCTGGTTGATCATGTTCTGGAAGCCCAGGATGTACTCGTCCTGGTAAACCGCCTTCAGGTCACGGTCCACGCTCTGGCGCAGGTCGGCGCCGCCGGTGTTCATGCGGGTGTCGGTCGGCCCGATCTGCTGGCCGACGATGGGTGCCATGTACGGCGAACCGGTCGGCGAGGTTTTCCGTTCCCAGCCGTTCAGCACGTAATAGCTGTATTCGTCGGTCAGGCCACCGGCGAAGTTCACGTTGATGTTGTTGGTGACCGGCAGGTAGTAGCGGCCGGCGTTGCCGAACAGCTTGGTGCTGCCATCGCCGCGCATGTCCCAGGAGAAGCCGACGCGTGGCGCGATCAGGTCGTCCATCTTGATGAACGCCTTGCCTGCAGCGGTGCGGTTCTCGAAGCGGTCCCAGCGCACGCCAAGGTTCAGCATCAGGTTCGGGGTGATGTTCCAGATGTCTTCCAGATAGAAGGCATTGGCCTCGGTCTCGAAGGTGCCGCCCGAGCGGCGGTTGCGAGCACGCAGCATCTCGGTGACGCCGGCCGGTACGTAGGCGTTGGCGCCATCCCACACTTCATCGCCGGGCCGCGCCACGTAGGCGGTGTAGCTCAGCTCGGTCGGCCCTGGATAACGGGTGGACTGCTTGGTGGTCATCAGTTCGCGGTCGACACCGAAGCGCAGCAGGTGGTCGCCGAGCTGCCATTCGAAGTCCAGGCGCGCGACATCGCGGGTGTCATCGCGCTCGGCCACGGCCGCGCCGGTCGGGTGGCAACCGGCGCGCAGCCCCTGCAGCTTGCCCAGCCGCGGGCCGTAGGTGCTGTCGGTGAACACGGGGCTGCAGGCCTGGTCCAGCGACGAGTTGGTGAAGGCGCGCTGCTTGTTCTGGCCGACCATGGCACGCGCGGTGAAGTTCTGGCCGAAGTGGCCGGTGTAGGTGGCCGACCAGTTGCGGCCGCCGGTCTCGGTGACCGAGTCGCCACCCCACGCACCGAGCTGGTCGGCCTTCCAGTTGTAGCCGTACGACGCATTGGTGACATCGCCCTCGTCGGAGAACGCCAGCAGCGCCAGGCTGTGGTTGTCGTTGATGTTCCAGTCCAGCTTGGTGCCCCAGAAGCCGTTGCCGGAATCGTTCTTGAACCAGGTACTGCCATCGGACGAGGTGTTGTGGCCCTTGTCGCTGCGGTCCTCGTACATCGCGAACAGGAACAGCTTGTCCTTGATGATGGGTCCCGAGCCCCAGACGTTGGTCTTCAGGAAGGAATTGTTGTCGCGGCTGCCGTAGGAATGCGGAGTGCCGTCGCGGTGGAAATGATCGCCGCCACTGGCGCGCCACGCACTCGGCTCGGCGGTGACTTCAACACCGCCCTCGAATTCGTTGCTGCCCGAACGGGTCACGGCATTGATCACGCCACCGGTGGAGCGGCCGAACTCCACCGAGTAACCGCCGGTCTTGACCTGGAATTCGTTGAAGAACGCGAACGGCGCGGTGCTGAAGCCACGACGGGTATACATGTCGGTGACATTCAGGCCGTTGATGAAGACCGCATTCTCGGCCACCGATGAACCGGCGAACGACAGGCCACCGAATGAGGAGTTGCCGCCGACCACGCCCGGCGCCATCAGCGCGACCGCAGACAGGTCCTGCGCCACCGGCAACCGCGAGATCTCCTGGCGGTTGATGTTGAACGAGGTTTCGGTGGAGTGGACATCCACGCGGTTGATCACGCGGGTGCCAACCACCTGCAGTGCATCCAGGTTGGTGACACCGCCGCCGCTGGCCAGGTTGACCGTGGTGGTACCGCCGACGGCAACGCTGACCGATACCTGATCGCCCAGCTTCTGGCCATCGCGGCTGAGCTGCAGCTGGTAGTCACCCACCGGCAGCTGGCCGAGGCGGTAGCTGCCATCGGCGCCAACGGTGACGGCACGGGTCAGGCCGGTGCTGCTGCTGACCACGGTGACCTGGTCACCGGCGGTTGCACGGCCGGCGACTGCACCGCTCACGTTCTGTGCCATCGCGATGCCGGGCAGCACTACGCCCAGACACGCCCCTAGGGCGACGCACAATGCCGCCCGCTTGATGCTGTAAGCCTTCATCCCCTGCTCTCTCCTGCAAGAATTGAATGGTGTGGAATGCGATGTGTCGCGCTAGCGTTGCCCGGCTGGCAGTACCCGCCACTGGAAGTCGTAGCTCCATTGGTCGAAGTACAGGTTGCCGCCTGCCCACTCGGCCTCGCCGCGCTGCGAGTCGACCGTTTCCGAGCGGAAGTGCTGCTTGGCCGGCACCAAGGGCTGGCCGAAATCGTCGTTGAAGGCGATGCGGTAGCCATCGAGGCCACCCAGGTAGAAGTCGCGCAATGCCGGTACATCGCTGGCCAGCGCGCCGGTGGTCACGTCCATTGGCAGCCAGCCGTACGGCGCCAGGTAGACCTGCCCCCAGTCGTGCAGATTGTTGTAACCACTGCCATCGCCGGAGAACACCATGCCCGACTGCCAGCGCACGGGAATGCCGTTCATGCGCAGCAGCGCGATCAGCAGCAGGGTCTGCTGCCCACAGTCGGCATGGCCAGCGCGCAAGGCGTAATCGCTGATGTTGCTGAGCGTGGAGTATTCGCGTGCACCGGCCCACGGAATACGATCAACAGCAGCGAACAGCCTGCGCACCATTTCATGGGGGCGTGTTTCGCCCTGCAGCACCTGGTCGGAGAACAGCTTCAGCGCCGGGGTGAAGCGCACATGCGGCAGCTGTTGGGCCAGGTAGGGCTTCAACGCAGGATCATTCGGCGTGGCCTGCACCTTCGCCGGATCGATCGCGGTGTGCCGCGCGAAGATCGTCGCCGCGTAGCGGATCTCGAACCGGGTCGGCTTGCCGGCTACGGCTTTGGCTTCCAGGTAGGCGGTGCGCTGCAGGGTACTGGCCGGTGCCACCCGCGCCTTGCCCGGGGCGCTGCCCAGCCACTGCACCTGCTCCTGCTGCCCCGGGATCTCGCGCGGATAGGGAATCCATGCGCGCACGGTTTCGCCGGCCGGCACGGCATCGGCCTTCACCGTCAGCGTCTGGGTGAATTCGATGCGCTGTGGCAGCACCCAGGCCTGGCCGCTCTGTTCGGCGGCGGCAACCACGCGCGCGTGGTGTGCGTTGAGCACTTCGTTCGGGCCTGGCGCCGGCATAGGCGCATCTGCGCGGCGACGTGCACGCGCTTCGTCGCTGAGCAGGAACAGGTTCGACGGTGCACGCTTGAAGTACCGGCGCGTGCCATCGATATCGAGGTGTTCGATCAGGCCGAGCTGGTCCCAGCGCGCGAATTCCTCGTCGCTCAGGTCGGGGATCCAGCGGCGCACGGCGGCCTTCGCGGCCTGCTGGTCAAGACTGAAATCCAGGCGGATACGGCGCATGCGCTCGCGCTGGAAGGCGCCTTCGGCAGTATTGCCTGCCGTTGCCAGCAGCGCTTCGGCATCGCTGAAACGACCGCTGTCGATCAGGTCGATCACCTGCGTCTGGCGCGCCCGCTGCTGGCTGCTGCGCGCATCCGCCGCCTGCGCGGCCGACGCCCACAGCAGCAGCGCGGCACACAGGCCGGCAGCAGCAGGCAGACGCGGTTTGCGAACGGCAGGATCCACAGCGACACTTCCCCAGCGCGGGTGGTAATGGCTGTGTAACACGGGCCGGAACACCGGTCAATAATTTATTCTTGCTTTCGCCAGAGAAAGGAATAAATATTCCAACTGGCATTCGAGGAGGGTATGCAGCGCATGATCCTGGCTTCCCGCGCACCGGACCGGCAGTGGTCGCGCCGGTTGACCCTGGCCCTGTGCCTGCTGGCCGCACCGGCCTTCGCACAGGCTGCACCGCCACCTGACCCCGGCGCGCCGCTGCCCTATGTGGTTGGCCTGCACGAGGCCTACCTGACACCGCAGTACTGGGCCGCACGCCTGGACAATGCCGATGCGCCGATCCTGGACCGCGCGCAGATCGACGCGCAGAACGCGCGGATGCGGGCGCAGGACAGCCACATCCAGGACATCGCTTCGCTGCCCGCACAGCTCGATGCCGCGCAGGTACGCGCCAGCATCAGCGCGTTGTCGCGCTGGCCCGAGCGTGCACTGTTCAACGAGAAGGGCCAGGCCATCGCCCCCGCGCTGCGCAGTGGCATCGAAGCCAACCTCGGCCTCAATGCGATTCCCGCACACGTCGCACCCGCCTACGGCTTGGTGGTGAAGCGTGCCGCGCTGCGCACCTTCCCCACCCGCGAGCGCGTCTTCAGCACTGCCGGTGACACCGACATCGACCGCTTCCAGGAATCGGCACTGTTCCCCGGTGACAAGGTTGCCGTGGTCCATCGCAGTACCGATGGCCATTGGCTGTTCGTGCACAGCGAGCGCTACAGCGCGTGGATCGAAGCCGACGCCGTCGCCAGTGGTGACAAGGCCATGGTGCTCGGCTATGGCGCCAAGGGACCGTACCGCATCGTCACCGGCGCCACCGCACAGACCGCCTACAGCCCGGAGGAACCGCGCGTCTCGCGCCTGCAGCTGGACATGGGCGTGCGCCTGCCTGTGCTGGCCGACTGGCCCGCCGCCGAACCGGTGAACGGCCAGCAGGCGCATGCCTCGTGGGTCGTGCAGCTGCCGGTGCGCGAAACCGATGGCCGCCTGAAGCTGGTGCCGGCGCTGCTGCCGCGCTCGCAGGACACCGCCGCCGACTACCTGCCACTGACCCCGCGCCTGTTGCTGCAGCAGGCCTTCAAGTTCCTTGGCGAGCGCTATGGCTGGGGCCACGACTACGACACACGCGACTGCAGCGGTTTCGTTTCCGAGATCTACCGCAGCTTCGGCGTGCTGCTGCCGCGCAATACCAGCGCACAGGCGATCAGCCCTGCGCTGGACCGCCTGCCCTTCACCGACAAGGTCGGCAAGGCCGCGCGCGACCGTGCGGTCACCGATCTGCAGGTGGGCGACCTGGTCTATATCCCTGGGCACGTGATGATGGCCATCGGCCACGTCGACGGCCGCACCTGGGTCATCCACGATACCGCGGGCGGCAGCTGGTTCGGTGCTGACGGCAAGCGCGTACAGGCCCACCTCAATGGTGTTTCGGTCACGCCGCTGGAGCCGATGATGGCCAGCGATACCGTCCGCTACATCGACCGCATCACCAACATCCAGCGCCTGCGCGCCAAGACTCCTGAATGAAGATCACTGCCATCGAACTGGGCATGCTGCGCGTGCCGCTGAAGACGCCGTTCAAGACCGCCCTGCGCACGGTGGAGACCGTGGAAGACGTGGTCGTACTGATCCGCACCGACACCGGCCACACCGGCTACGGCGAAGCCCCCGCCACCGCAGTGATCACCGGTGATACGCACGGCTCGATCATCGAAGCGATCCGCCACTTCATCGCGCCGCGCCTGATCGGCCAGGACGTGGTCAACCTCAATCGTCTGTGCGGGCTGGTGCAGACCGCGATGGAGCGCAACACCAGTGCCAAGGCCGCGGTGGAGATCGCGCTGTACGACCTGTGGGCGCAGCTGCACGGTGCGCCGCTGTACCAGATGCTCGGTGGCGGCGACCCGGTGATCACCACCGACATCACCATCAGCGTGGACTACATCGACAAGATGGTGGCCGATTCACTGTCGGCGATCGACCGCGGCTTCGAGTCGCTGAAGATCAAGGTCGGCAAGGACATCGGCCTGGACATCGAGCGGGTCAAGGCGATCCATGCGGCGGTGGAAGGCCGCGCCCTGCTGCGCCTGGACGCCAACCAGGGCTGGACCGCCAAGCAGGCGGTGCATGCGATGCGCACGCTGGAAGAGGCCGGCGTGGTGCTGGAGCTGCTGGAGCAACCGGTAAAGGCGGCCGACATCAGCGGTCTGAAGTACGTCACCGACCGCGTCAACACGCCGGTGATGGCCGACGAGAGCGTGTTCAGCCCGAGCCAGGTGATGGACCTGATCCAGCAGCGCGCGGCCGACATCATCAACATCAAGCTGATGAAGACCGGCGGCTTGTCCAACGCGATCCGCATCGCCGACATCGCCGGCATCTACGGTGTGCCGTGCATGATCGGCTGCATGATCGAATCCAGCATCAGCGTTGCCGCCGCCGTGCACCTGGCGGTGGCCAAGAGCGATGTGATCACCAAGGTCGACCTGGACGGCCCGTCGCTGGGCCAGTTCGACCCGGTCAGCGGGGGCGTGCATTTCAACGAATCGGAGATCAGCATCAGCGACGTGCCGGGGTTGGGCATCACCGAAGTGCGTGGGCTGGAGATGCTGGGTTGATCTCTGCCTTGCGGCTGGCCTGGCGTACAACTGACTCTTGGTCGGGCGTTACTTTTCTTTCCGCGGAAAGAAAAGTAACCAAAAGAAACGCTCCGCCGGCCGCGAGCCGGTGCTACGCACCGGTTCCCTGCGCTCCTCGGCCCGTCGAGGGACGGCGCGGGAACTCGCTGCGCTCAGACACCCGCCCCTCTTCGCCCTCGCCGGACCTGCGGTGCTCGGCTCGCTTGAAGGCGGACTCAACGTCAAAGGCAACAACTGCATCCCGTGGATCCACTACATGCGTGGATGCTTTTGCGCTTGCTTCTGCTCTACCCCGTATCCCCTTCGCGGCTGGCACGCGCGC
>NZ_JASJSI010000113.1:0-13396 GCF_030237085.1 Stenotrophomonas maltophilia group sp. Smal32 | reverse complement strand
CCGTGGGGCAGGCCATGCAGGGGGCGGTGGTATCGGCGATCGCCGCGTTGCCGCAGGACTGCCAATGAAGGTTCCATTCCGCAGAGCGTGGCCCGGCGAGACGTACGCGGGAAGATGAACATTTCCCGCCGGGCAACCTGAATTGCTGCCCTGACAGCCATAACTATACAGGACATCCGGTATAGTTATGGCCGTACTTCACCCCATCAGGTTGTCCCATGGCTCTGTCCCAGCCTTTGGCCGGTGCTCCGGCCCTGTCGCGTGCCCGTCGCTGGGCACTGTTGTTCACCGTCGCTGCCGGCCTGTTGCTGGTCACGCTGGACAACTCCGTGCTCTACACCGCACTGCCCACGCTGACCGAAGAACTCTCGGCCAGTGCCGGCCAGGCGCTGTGGATCATCAACGCCTATCCGCTGGTGATGGCCGGCCTGCTGCTGGGTGCGGGTACGCTGGGCGACCGCATCGGCCACCGCCGCATGTTCCTGATCGGCCTGGTGGTGTTCGGCGTGGCCTCGCTGGCGGCGGCGTTCGCCGACACCGCAGCGCAGCTGATTGCCGCACGCGCGTTCCTGGCGGTCGGCGCGGCAGCAATGATGCCGGCCACGCTGGCGCTGATCGGCCTGAGCTTCCATGAGGAGCGCGAGCGCAACATCGCCATTGCGATCTGGGGCTCGGTGGCCATCGTCGGCGCGGCGCTTGGCCCGATCATCGGCGGCTGGTTGCTGCAGCATTTCTGGTGGGGCTCGGTGTTCCTGATCAACGTGCCGGTGGTGGTGGTCGCCTTCGTGGCCACGCTGCTGCTGGCGCCGGAAGGCCAGCGTGACACCTCGCGGCCCTGGGACCTGGTTTCGTCGCTGCTGGCATTGGCCGCTCTTTCCGGCCTCGTGCTGGCGATCAAGTCGCTGATCGCCACGCCGCCATCGTATGGACTGGGCGCTGGTGCGCTGCTGTTGGCCATGGTGACCGGCGCGGCGTTCGCTCGTCGCCAACAACAGCTGCCGTACCCGCTGCTGGACTTCGCGATCTTCCGCAACCCGGCGTTCCTGGCCGGCACGTTGTCGGCGGTATTCACCCTGTTCGCGATGGCCGGCCTGCAGCTGGTCACCACCCAGCGCTTCCAGCTGGTGGCGGGCTTTACGCCGCTGCAGGCGGGGCTGCTGGTATCGGTGGCAGCACTGGGCAGCCTGCCCAGTGCGCTGCTGGGCGGCAGCATCCTGCATCGGGTCGGCCTGCGTCCGTTGATCTGCGGCGGCCTGGCTGCGGGTGCGCTGGGTGTCGGCGTGGTGGCGTTCGGCTTCCCGCACGGGCTCGGCTGGGTGGTGGCAGGCATGGCGATCACCGGTTTCGGCATGGGTTCGGCCATCTCGGTGGCGTCCACCGCCATCCTCAACAATGTGCCGGCACACCGGGCAGGCATGGCCTCGTCGGTGGAAGAGGTGTCCTATGAGTTCGGCGGCCTGCTGGCGGTGGCGATGCTGGGCAGCCTGAGCGCCGCGATGTACAGCGCATTCCTGCCGGTCTCGGCCGACATGCCTGTACTTGCCCGGGAAGGCTTCACCCAGGCGCTGCATGCCGCGCGCGAGAGCGGGCAGGGCGAGTGGTTCGCATTGGCTGCGGCGGCGTATGACCGTGGCTACCAGATCGTGCTGCTGGTGATCACGGCGGTGCTGGCGCTTGGCGCGACGATCCTGGCGCGCCTGCTGCGCGGCCGCGTTGGCAGCCGCGAGGGCGCGGCCGATCGCGTAAAATGACGCGATGAGAACCAGCAAGCGCGACCGCATCCTCGACGCCGCCGTCAACGTGATCAATCGTGACGGCGTGCGTGCGGTGACCTTCGAGTCGGTGGCGGCCGAGGCCAAGCTGACCCGTGGTGGCCTGCTGTATCACTTCCCGTCGCGCGAGGCGCTGCTGCGCGGCATCGACGAGCATCTGGTGCAGGCCTGGGAGACGTCGATGGAAACGCTGTTGGGCAAGACTGCCGAGCAGGCCACTGCGCTGGAGCGTTACCAGACCTTCGTGCGCGTGTCGGCCCAGAGCGCCACCCGTGCCGAGCTGATGTTCATGCTGGAATCGGCCGACCCTGAAGCGGGCGAGCGTCCGTGGGGCCCGGCGGTCCAGCGCTGGGCACCGTCCGCGCCGGAGGCCGGGAATGTCGACCCGACGACGCTCGACAATTTCGTGGCGCGCTTGGCGGCTGATGGCCTGTGGATCTATGAGGCGATGTACGAAGGGCAGCTGGATGAAGATGTGCGCGCCCAGGTTGCCGAGCGCATCGCCGGGTTGCTGGCGAAGTCTGATGGGTCGCCGCACTTGTAGAGTCGAGCCATGCTCGACTGCTCTTCGGTCAGGCAACGAAACCCCCGCGCTACCCAGCCGGCGCTACGCTCGCGGCCAACCACGCCCGCGGCGAGGCCCCCAACCGCTTGCGGAACGCCTTCGACAGCGAGGCGGTATCGGCAAACCCCACCTCGATCGCCACCTGCTTGACCGCCATGCCGGCCCGCAGCTGCGCGCAGGCCAGACTCAGCCGCCAGTCCAGCAGGTAGCTGGCCGGCGTGGCCTGCATCACGTCCTTGAACACCGCTGCGAACGCACTGCGCGACATGCCGGCGGTCGCGGCCATGCGCGGCAGCGTCCATTCGTCCTGCGGCGCCTGGTGCATCGCCACTAGTGTGCGTGCCAGCCGTGCATCGGACAGGCCGCGCATCAGCCCATGGCTGACGCCTGCTGCATCCGGGTGATCGACCACCCAGCGCAGGATCTGGATCAGCGCCACCTCGAACAGGCGATTGGTCAGCAGCCGGGAACCGCAGCGCTGGCGATCGGCCTCGGCAAACAGCAGCTGCAGGGTGTCATCCAGTTCGCCGATGGCCGCCAGCGGCACCACAATCACCGGTGGCAGCGACTGCACGATCGGATTGCGCGCACCGCCATCGAAATCCAGCGTGGCGCAGGTGAAATCCGGGCCATCCAGCGGTGCGTTGAAGAACACGTGGTGCAGCGGCTGCGGATACAACAGCAGGCTGGGTGTGTCGATCTTCAACCGGGGCAGCGCGATATCGCCGCCGGGATGGCGGACCTCCATTTCACCCTGGCGCAGGATGTGCAGGAAGGCACGACCGGGCTGCGGCTCGAAGACATGGCGCCCGCACAGCGGACCGCTGTGGAACAGCGCGGCCTGCACCCGGAAGCGCTCCAGCAGGGAGGAGAGGCGGTCGGGTGGGGAGGTGTCGGCGGGCGTGCTCATGGATGAATGGACAACAGGTATGGCTGATTTAGCCTGATTCGTCCGGCGAGTCTACCTAGGATGAGCGGGTCGTCCAATCCCGGGCGCTTTCCCAAGGAAATCCACCATGTCCCGTGTCCCCCTGATCGATGCCGCCAACACCACCGCCAACCGCCAGGCCCTGCTGGGCCAGGTCCACGCCGCTTTCGGCGCCACCCCGGCAATGTTCCGCGCCGTTGCCAATTCCCCTGCCGCTCTGCAGAGCATGTGGGGTTCGTTCGGTGCGCTGGGCGGCGGTCGCCTGTCACCGCTGCTGGGCGAGCAGATCGCTGTGGCCATCGCCAATCGCAATGCCTGCGAGTACTGCCTGGCGGCGCACACCGCGCTGGGCCGCAAGGCCGGTGCCAGCAGCGAGCAGATGGCCGCCGCGCAGATCGGCCAGTCCAGCGATCCGGTTACCGCAGCTGCGCTGGACTTCGCGCTGAAGGTGGTCGAGCAGCGTGCGCGGATCACCGATGGCGATGTGCAGGCGCTGCGGACGGCCGGCTTCGACGACGAGCAGATCGTCGAGATTCTCGCCCACGTGGCGCTCAACCTGTTTACCAATTACGTCAACGTAGCATTCGACGTGCCGGTGGACTTCCCGAAGGTGGCGTTGCGCTGAGATTCGGTTCGGCCCGGGCGGCAGTGGTCGCCGGGGCCGGTCTGAATGGAGCCGGCCGGGTAGAGTCGACTGTCAGTCGACTATCGCGCGCAGCGCGGGGTTTTCGCGGGTCTGAACGAAGAGCAGTCGACTGACAGTCGACCCTACCCGGTCGATTCTACCCAGTCGATGCTACTTGTCGTTTGCCTGCAGTCGCTCGGGATGGGTATACACATTGAACCCGCTTTCCCGTGCGAACCCGACCAGGCACAGGCCTGCACCACGGGCCAGGTCGATCGCCAGCGCGGTCGGTGCCGAGACTGCCGCCAGCACGCTGGCACCGGCCCGCACGGCCTTGCTGACCATCTCGTAACTGGCCCGGCTGGAAATCACCAGCAGGCCGCCCTCGATCGTGTGTTCGTTGTGATGCAAGGCGCCGATCAGCTTGTCCAGCGCGTTGTGGCGACCGACATCCTCGCGCACCCAACCGATGCGGCCGCTGGCATCGGCCCAGGCCGCGGCGTGGGTCGAGCCACTCACCGCATTCATCGGCTGATGCTGCACCAGCGTGGCCAGCGCCCGTTGCAGGGCTGCCGGTGAATAGGTCCGGCGCTCACGCACCTCGGGCAGTGGCCGCAGCACCTCTTCCAGTTGGCGCGAACCGCACAGGCCACAGCCGCCGCGGCCGGGCAGCAGGCGCCCATTTGCCGGATCCAGGCCGGCGCCGGGCGCATCGCCGGTCACCGCCATCTGCAGTTCGATGCCCTCCAGTTGCGGGTGGATGTCGATCGACAGCAGCTGCGAGGGCGTAGCGATCAGACCCTCGCTGAGCGAGAACCCCAGCGCGAAGTCCTCCAGGTCGCAGGGCGTGGCCATCATCACTGCGAAGGCGGCGCCGTTGTAACGCAGCGCCACCGGCACTTCTTCGGCCACCACATCGACCAGCGGCTGTTGCCCCTCGCTGCGCCAGCGCTGCAACGGGCGCTGGGCCGTGCCGGCAGGCGGGGTGTGCGATGTGGGCGAATCAGGCATGCAGCGCGTCCGGACAAGGGAGATACGCAGGTGGTGGACCACCCACGGCATCGAGAATAGCGCAGCGGCCACGCGCTGACGCAGGTGTAACCGTTGTCATGGCAGGCTGCGCTGAAAACAGCGTGCACCCACTGGCGAAGCGGCGTGGGCCGTGCTTGACTGTGGGGCTGGCCGTGCCATCGAACGCGCCGCCGGACCGCGTTGTGCCGATTGTTGCTGCGTTCCTCCCGCCAGGTTCCCGAACATGTCCGAGCAGAAACCGCCGCGTTACAAGCCCTACAACCAGCCCGCCGGTGGCTGGGGTGCCGCCGGCGCCACCGCCAAGGTGCTGCTGCAGCAGAGCGTGATCGGCAAAGGCTCGAAGGCGCTGCTGGCGATGAACCAGCCCGGTGGCTTCAAATGCCCCAGCTGCGCGTTCCCCGATGCCGACGAACGCAAGAAGCTGGAGTTCTGCGAAAACGGTGCCAAGGCGCTGGCCTGGGAGGCCACCCAGTTCCGCGCCGGCCGTGAGCTGTTCGCGCAGCACACCGTTGCCGAACTGATGGCGCAGACCGACTACTGGCTGGAGATGCAGGGCCGGCTGACCGAGCCGATGCGCTACGACGCGGCGACCGACCACTATGTGCCGTGCAGCTGGGACGATGCCTTCGCGCTGATCGGCCGCCATCTGCAGGCGCTGGACAGCCCGCACCAGGCCGAGTTCTACACCTCTGGGCGCACGCCCAACGAAGCCGCCTTCCTCTATTCGATCTTCGTACGCGAGTTCGGCACCAACAACTTCCCGGACTGCTCGAACATGTGCCACGAGCCGACCAGCCGCGGCCTGCCGCCGGCCATCGGGGTGGGCAAGGGCACCATTGTTCTGCAGGACTTCGAGCACGCCGAGGCGATCTTCGTGATCGGCCAGAACACCGGCACCAACTCGCCGCGGATGATGAGCAACCTGGTTGAGGCGCGCAAACGCGGCATTCCGATCGTGGCGGTCAACCCGATGCCCGAGCGTGCGCTGATCCGCTTCGCCGAGCCGCAGGACGTGGTGCAGATGGCCACATTCGGTTCGACCGAGATCACCAGCGAGTTCGTGCACATCCGCATCGGCGGCGACCTGGCGCTGATCAAGGGCATGATGAAGGTGATGTTCGAGCGCGAGGCGCAGGGCGAGCGCGTGCTCGACCATGATTTCCTGGCCGAACACACGGTGGGCCTGGAGGCGCTGCGCGAGGACGTGATGGCGCAGGACTGGGACGAGATCGTGCGGGTCTCCGGCATCACACAGGCGCAGATCCGTCGCTGTGCGGAGATCTACATCCGCTCCAATGCCACCGTGATCTGCTACGGCATGGGGCTGACCCAGCACCAGTACGGCTCGCGCCTGCTGCAGCAGGTGGCCAACCTGCTGTTGCTGCGGGGCAACTTCGGCAAGCCCGGTGCTGGCATCGGGCCGATCCGCGGCCATTCCAATGTGCAGGGCGACCGTACCGTCGGTATTGACGAGAAGCCCAAGCCGGCCTATCTGGACCGCGTGCAGCAGGTGTTCGGCTTCGATCCGCCGCGCGAGCACGGGCACCACGTGGTCGAGTCGATCGAGGCGATGCTGGATGGCAGCGCCAAGGTATTCATCGGCCTGGGCGGCAACTTCATCCATGCCGTGCCTGATACGCCGCGCGCGTACGAGGCCATGCGCGGCCTTGAGCTGACCGTGGGCATCGCCACCAAGCTCAACCGTGGCCACCTGGTGCATGGTCGCGATGCGCTGATCCTGCCAGTGGTGGCGCGCTCGGAGCGCATCGTCACGCCGGCCGGCGAGCAGTTCGTCACCATCGAAGATGCGATGTCGAATGTGACAGCGTCGCGCGGCGTGCTGGAGCCTGCCAGCGCCGACGTGTTGCCCGAGGTCGAGATCGTCTGCCGCATGGCGATGGCAACCCTGCCGCACAGCAGGGTCGACTGGGTACGCTGCATGCACGACTACGGCCCCATCCGTGATCTGATCGCTGCTGTATACCCGGAGATCTACACCGGCTTCAACGAGCGCATCCAGCAGCCGCATGGTTTCCACCTGGACATCCCGCCGCGCCGCCGCGCATGGCCCACACCCAATGGCAAGGCCAACATCCTGGTGATGCCCGGCCTGGACGTGGACGATCCCGTGCACGACCCGGACATGCTGCGCCTGGCCACTGTCCGTTCGCACGACCAGTACAACACCACCATCTACAGCTACAACGACCGCTATCGTGGCGTGTACAACGATCGTATGGTGCTGTTCATGAACATCGAGGACCGGCTGGCACGAGGCCTGGAGAAAGAGGCGCTGGTCAGCCTGGAGACGATCAGCGGCGATGGCGTGCAGCGGCGCATCGAGGGCCTGACCGTACTGGACTACCCGATGCCGCGCGGCGCGCTGGCCGGCTACTACCCCGAACTGAACCCATTGCTGCCGCTGGACTACTACGACCGCATCAGCGGCACGCCCGCAGCCAAGTCGATCCCGGTGCGGATGAGTGCGATGGCGGCGGCGATTGCGTGAGGCGCGCATCGGCTATCATCCGCATGTGAACCTGCCTGGCTTGCTGCTGCGATGGATGCTGCTCGTTGCCCTGGTGCTGAATGCACCGGCGCTGGCGCTTGCTGCAACTTCGTACAGCGGGCCGGCCAGCCAGGACCAGTGCACAGCACCGCACCCGGCCGCGATGGCTGCAGCAGGCTGCTGCGATGATGCAGCCCCGGCAGCCTGCCAGGGCGGTGAGTGCGAATGCCCGCCGGCCAGCCTCGGCATGCTGGCCTCCCTGGGCGGAACGCCCGCCTCGCCATGGCGGGAGGCGCCTTTGCCAGCCAGCGCTCAGCAATGCGCACCGCCGCCGTTGCCGGATCCGCTACGGCCTCCCATCGTGTGATTCCCTGCAGGCATCAAGTGCCTGCCATTGCTGCTCGACTCATTCTCGACTCTGCCTGTGCCTTCGATGCGCAGGCAGCGGGCCGCGTTGCCCGCATCTGCAAAGGAATCACTCAATGAACCGTATTCTCTCTCTTGGCCTGCTGCTGGGCACCGTACTGGCCACGGCTGCCTGCGCGCGTGCCGCCGAAGAATCGCCTGCAACGCCGGTTGCCAGCGAAGCACCGGCGGTGCCGGCCCAGGTCAGCCCGGCCAAGATCGATCCGGCCTTGCCGGTGGCCATCGTGCACAAGACCGCCAGCTGCGGTTGCTGCGGAATCTGGGTCGATCACCTGAAGGCCGCCGGCTTCCAGGTGGATGTGCGTGACACCGACGACATGAACCCGATCAAGGTCCGCCTGGGTGTACCGGTCGGCAAGGCGTCCTGCCATACCGCCGAGATCGGCGGGTATGTGGTCGAGGGCCACATCCCGGCGGAGGACATCAAGCGCCTGCTGGCGGAGCGTCCCACGGCGCGTGGCCTGGTGCTGCCCGGCATGCCGGCCGGTTCGCCAGGCATGGAAATGCCCGATGGCTACGTGCAGCCGTACACCGTCGAACTGGTGCGCGCCGACGGCAGTACCGAGCCGTTTGCCCAGCATGGGCAGGGCGGCTGACACCCAGTGGCGGTGCCGGTCGGCCTGATCGGCACCATCCTACGCGGCCTGTGTAGAGCCGAGCCCACGCTCGGCTGTTTTCTTCCGGCAAGCCGAGCATGGGCTCGGCTCTACAGGATCAGCGGTGTGCCGCAGATTCCTTGGCCAGCTGCGCCTCGAACTTCTTTTCGGCGGCATCCGCGTAAGCCTTGCAGGTCAGTGCGTTGGCACTGGCCTTGCTGCCGGCGGCATAGCTCCAGTTGCTGGCACCCGGATGCGGGGTCAGCAGCAGGTCGCAGGGAAGGCCGCGCACCGTGGCGAAGGTGCGCTTGTAGTCTTCGATCAAGCGCGGATAGCGGGGGTTGTCCTTGAGCTGGTAACCCGGCGCGCTCAAGCTGTCGGCGTAGGCGATGCGCACTGGCTTGCCATCGCGGGTATCGGTCCAGGTCCACGCAGTGCTTCCCGGCGTGTGCCCCGGCATGAAGTGAGCGGTGAAGTCGATGCCGCCGATGGAGACCACTTCGCCATCCATGATGATGCGGTCGGCGCTGGCCGGCGGATAGGTGATGCCGTCGCCAAAGTGCAGGTCGTCGCTGCCACCACGCGCCAGCAGCACGGCCGATTCGGCGTTGGCCACCACTTTCGCGCCGGTACGGCGCTTCAGTTCCGCCACCGGCCCGGCGTGATCGGCATGCGCATGACTGAGCAGGATCAGCCGCAGATCCTGCGGTGCCACCCCGCGTGCCTTCATGTTGTCCAGCAGGTGACCGGCCATCTGTGGCATGCCGCCATCCAGCAGCACTGCGCCCTCGGCGGTCTGCACCAGCAGGGCGGTCAGCTCCTGCGTGCCGATCTGCCAGGTGTGGTCGGCAATCTGCAATGGTGCCATTGGCTGCAGCCAGGAGGCATCTACGGTGTAGGCGCGCAACTGCGGTAGCGGCGCTTCGGCGGCATGCGCCTGGGCGAATGGGAGCGCGGCAGCAAGGGCGAAGGTGAGCAGGGAACAACGCATGGTTCACGTCCGTTTGAAGGAGGCCCAGAAACTAGCATGGGCCTCCTTCAGCGCGTCTCGCATAGATTTCATGACTCCCATAAGGGCGCCGATGGCTCAGTAGCGGTACTGCCAGCCCAGCGTCAGCACCCGGCCGCGGCCGGAGAAATAACTTGGGTTCGACGGCGTGGTCTGCGAGTAGTAGCTGATGTACTGCTTGTCCGCCAGGTTCTGCACGCCCAGCGTGAGCGCGTGCTTGCCCAGCGTGTAGCGCGCGACCAGGTCCACCATGGTGTAACCCTTGAACTCTGCCACTCGTGCGCCGCGCAGGTCGAAATCGCGGTCGAAGGCATGGCTGGCCTGCAGGCGGGTGCTGAACTGCGGCGTCCAGCCCTGTTCCCAGAACGCGGTCAGCCGGTTCGGTGCGATGTTGACGCCGGCCAGGTCGCTGTCGAGGCGACCGTCGATGTCGGCGTCGTAGCGGCCGTTGGCACGGGCATAGCCCAGGCCGAGCCGGCTGTCGCCAAGCCGCAACCGCAGGTTGCTTTCAAAGCCCTCCACGCGGGTCGCCTGGCGCTGCACTGCGTAAGCATCGATGCCCGGGTCATAGACCAGCACCGAACCCAGCTTCGATTCGGAGGTGTAGTAGGCGATGTCACTGCTGAAGCGGCCATCGTCATACTCCAGGCCGATCTCGCGGTTGTCCGACACCACCGGCGACAGGTCGATGAGGCTCTCGACGCGCTGGCCGTCGCGGTTGATCGCGCGCAGCACGCGGCCGACGTCGGCCACGGTGTATCCCTCCGAGTAGGAGGCATAGGCGTTGAGACGATCGTTGATGTACCAGACCGCGCCGAAGTTGGGCAGGGTTTCGCTCATGGTCGGCTTGCCGCCGGTCACCTTGCGCGCGCCATAGCGGGGCAGGGTGGTGTAGTCGCCCACCTCCAGCTCACCCTTTTCGTAGCGCAGGCCGCCGGACAGCATCAGGTGGTCGGTTGGCCACCAGTGCAGCTGCAGCAGCGGCGACAGGCTCTGGTAGGTAGTCAGCGGTACCCAGTTCATGCCGCTGGCCAGCAGCACCTGGTGGGTGCGGTCACGCAGGCCGTCCAGGCCCAAGGTCACATCCAGCGTGGTATCGGCGATGCGGCTCCAGCTCTGGGTCAGCTTGAAGCCGCGCTTGTCCGATTCGTTCTGGGTCTGGTCCCAGGCGGCATTGGCACCGGTATTGCCCCACGGGTCCCACTGGCTGGCGCCATAGCGTCCCTCGAAGTCGACCGCGAACGCCTGCGCTTGGAAGCGGCCACCGAGCAGGTCTGCGGCGCTGTAGTCCACGGTCAGCGAGCGCGAGCGGTTCATCGGTGGGTCCAGCGGCGTGTCACCGCGCACCGAAATCGTCGGGCGGCCGGTGCGGAAATCGCCATTCACCGCGAAGTAGTTGTCCAGCCCGCGCAGCTCGTAGCGGTTGGCCATCACCTGCAGGCGCTGGCCTTCGGCAATGTTCCAGCCCAGCTTGGCGAACACGTTCGATGAGGTCGAGTCCATCAGCTCGCCCTGCGCGTTGGTGCCGATCGATCGGCCCTCGCCGTCGTGGTACAGGCCCTGCTTCTCATAGGCCAGGCCGGCAACCAGGTCGAACTGTTCGCCGCGCACGCCCACCAGGGCCGAGCCGCGCTGGCCATTGTCGTCGTGGCGGCTGGGCAGGGCGGAGCTGTAGCTGACATTGGTGTCGAGCAGGAAGGCACCCGGCTCGCTGGGCGCGCTGCGGGTGATGATGTTGACGATGCCACCGGTACCGCCGATGCCCTGCAGCGCGTTGGCGCCGTGGATGACCTCGATGCGCTCGATCATCGCCGGGTCGATGGTGTGCGAATCCCGTGAGCCGTCACGCAGGGGGGTGGACTGTGGCACGCCGTCGACCATGTAGAGGATGCCGCGGCCACGCATGGTTTCGCCGTAGTTGGACATCTTCTCGCGCGCCGGGGCAAACGCCGGGATCTGTGACGAGAGCACCCGCGACACATCCGAACCCAATGCCAGCTGCTGGGCGATGTCCTCGCGGGTCAGCACCGTGATGGTGTTGGGCATCGCCGTCTCGCCCTGCGGCATGCGAGCGGTCGAGGCCGAGACCGTGACACGGGCCAGCGAGGTCGGATTGGCCGGTGCGGCGGGGCGTATCGTTGCGTCGGGCCTGGCCTTGGTCTGTGCGGCAGTTGCACTGACCACGAATACCCCGGGGACGCGTTCCTGCAGGGTCAGGTCGTGGCCCTGCAACAGGCGTTGCAGCGCATCGCGCGGTGCATAGCGCCCATCCAGTGCCGGCGCGCTGCGGCCACTCACACTGTCGGCGGCGAACAACAGCTGGATGCCACTCTGGCGCGCGAGCGCATTGAGCGACGCATGCAGCGGGCCGGCGGGCAGGTGAAGCTCGACGAGCGCGGATGCAGCGCTCTGCGCCATGGTAGGCAGGGCCGTGCACAGGCAGGCGGCGAGCAGGGCAGGGGCCAGCCGGCGCAGGGCGGCAGGTGGGACAGGGCGGGTCATGCAGGGTCCTTCGGAGGGGTTCAGGCAGCTGCCGGATGGGACGACGTGCAACCCACCCTCGCGTGCGCAATCAATCGCGTGCGCGCAGATGCAGGCTGCCATCGCTGGCCGTGTGCACCTGCACCGGCAGGATCTCCGGCAACAGTGCAACAGCGGTCTCGGCGTGATCGGCATCGAACACGCCCGAGACCCGTAATGGTCCCAGCTGCGGGTCATCCAGCACGATCGGGCGGTCGTGATACCGCTGCAGGATGCGCAGCACTTCGGCCAGCGGCAGGCGATCGAACTGCAGGCGGCCATGGGTCCAGTCGGCCCGGTCCGGGCTGACCGGTTCGGGTGGCGACAACGATCCCGGCTGGGCCAGCATGCGCTGCCCCGGCTTCAGGCGCTGCTCGGCGCCCCGGCCATCCACGCGCACGCCCACCTCGCCGCGCCACAGGGTGACCTCGCTGAGGTTGCCCTGCCGGTCCACGTCGAACACCGTGCCGTAGTTGCGCACCCGCACCGGCCCGGCCTCGACCTCGAACGGGCGCCAGCTCGAGTGCTGCACCTGGAAACGGGCCTGGCCCTGCACCAGCACTACCTGTCGCGAGCGAATGTGCCTGCGAACCTGCAGATGGGTACCGGCGTCGAGCAGGAGATGGCTGCCATCGGGCAGGCGGATGTCGCGGCGTTCGCCCACCACAGTCCGATAGTCGTGCACCTGCCATGCCGGGTCGGCAATGAACACGCCGGTGGCCGCGATCAGCAGCAGCGGCAGGACGATCTTCGCCGCACGCCCACCGCGACGACGCTGCAGGGCATCCGCGCTGGGCATGGGGAAGCGTTCCTTCAGGGCGTCGCGATGCTGGTCCAGCACCTGGTCGGTGGTGGCGGGTTGGATCGGCGGTTGCGGTGTGGACGGCGGCGGCTGTGGACTCATCGCAGGCCAGCCGACAGGTGGCAATCGGCCATGGCCAGGCGCAGGTGGCGCTCCACCGCCTTGAGGCCGATGCCCATGCGCCGGGCGACCTCGGCCTGTGGCAGTTCATGGATCTTGTGCAGGATGAAGACCTGCTGGCGGCGGCAGGGCATGCGTTCGATGGTCGCGCCCAGTCGCTGCATGGCCTGCTGTCCCTGCGCCTGCTGCTCCGGCCCGGGGCGCGGGCAGGCGTCATCGGGCAGCTTGGCACGCCCCTCCACCCAGTGCCGGCGCAGATCCTCGGCGCGGCAGCGGTCCACCGCGGCATCGTGTGCGATCCGCCGCAGCAGCGCGACCGGTTGCCGTGCGTCATGCGCGACCGGACGCTCCAGCAGGCGCACGCAGACATCGTGCACCACCTCACGGGCCAGCCCCGGCGAGCGGAAACGGCGGCGCAGATATTCCACCAGTTCCTCGTAATGGCGCACCAGCGAGGACATCAACGGCGGCGCAGGCGGGCAGGGAGAGGGC
>NZ_JASJSI010000112.1:0-13499 GCF_030237085.1 Stenotrophomonas maltophilia group sp. Smal32 | reverse complement strand
GGATGACCAGGCCGAGACCTTCCTGCTGCGCGCACTGCGCGGTTCGGGCGTCGATGGCCTTGCAGCGATGTCCGCACGCAGCCGTCTTGGCGAACATCACCTGTGGCGACCACTGCTGTCGACGCCGCGCACCGCGCTGCTCGACTACGCCCAGCAGCACGCGCTGCAATGGATCGAAGACCCCAGCAACGCCGAAGACCACGCCGATCGCAACTTCCTGCGCCTGCAGGTGTTGCCGTTGCTGCGCCAGCGCTGGCCGCACGCGGCGGCGGCATTGGCCGGCAGCGCGACGCATTGCCGGCAGACCCGCGAACTGCTGGACGAGGAAGACGCCGAGCTGATCGCGCACCTGGAAGTGGCACCGCGCGTGCTGTCACTGGAACTGCTGCGCCAAGTGTCGCCGGCGCGCGCGGCACGCGTGCTGCGCGCCTGGGTGATCGGCCACGGCGCAGCACCGTTGCCGGCCACGGTGTTGCAGCAGGCGCTGGAGGAGCTGTTGCCGGCCGACATCGACCGCCAGGCGCGTGTGCGCTGGCAGGATCACGTGATCCAGCAATGGCGTGACCATGCCTACCTGCTGCCGGCCCGGCTGCCCTCGCTGCCCCTCGACTGGCAGGCCGCCTGGGATGGCCGAGCACCGCTGCCATTGCCCGACGGTGGCCAGCTGAGCCTGCTTGGCGCCAGCGCTTTCGAACAACCACTGCAGGTCCGTGCACGCGTGGGCGGTGAGCGCATCCTGCTGCCGGGTCGCCAGCATTCGCATGCGCTGAAGGACTGCCTGCAACGCGAACATCTTGCCCCCTGGCGACGCGCCCAGCTGCCGTTGATCTTCGATGGCCCGCAGTTGCTGGCCGCCGCCGACGTGGTCATCGCCGCGCCCTTGCAGGCCTGGTTGCAGGCCAACGAGGCACAGCTCCAGTGGCGTCCCGGCGGCTGGTGAATTGACCCCCGCGCGCGGCCCGTCCACACTTGCCGCATGGCCAATAAGTCCCCTGAAAACGCCTCCCCGGTCGCCCAGTTCGAGCAGTCGCTCGAATCGCTGGAGCAGCTGGTGGAGCAGATGGAAACCGGCGAGCTGAGCCTGGAAGCGTCGCTCAGTGCTTACGAACGTGGCGTCGGTCTGTACCGCCAGTGCCAGCAGGCACTGGAGCAGGCCGAACTGCGTGTACGCCTGCTCAGCGATCCGGCGCAGCCGGAAGCCTCCGAGCCTTTCGATCCGCCCAGCCATGACGGCTGAGGTTCTGTTCGAGCGCTGGCGCGACCGTATCGAAAGCCAGCTCGACGCTGCCCTGCCCTCGCCTGCCGAAGCACCGCAGCGCCTGCACCAGGCCATGCGCTATTCGGTGCTGGGCGGTGGCAAGCGCATGCGCCCGCTGCTGGTGTATGCCAGCGGGCACCTGTTCGGCGCGCAGCCTGAAAGCCTGGACGCAGCGGCCATGTCCGTCGAGCTGATCCACGCCTATTCACTGGTGCATGACGACCTGCCGGCAATGGACGACGATGCCCTGCGCCGCGGCAAGCCGACCACCCACATCGCCTTCGACGAAGCCACCGCGATCTTGGCCGGCGACGCACTGCAGACCCGTGCCTTCGGCCTGCTGGCCGATGCGCCACTGCCCGCCACGCTGCGCGTGGCCTGCCTGCAGACCCTGGCCCACGCGTCCGGTGCCTCCGGCATGTGCGGCGGCCAGGCGCTGGACATCGATGCCACCGGCCAGCAGCAGACACTGGCAGCATTGACCCGCATGCATGCCCTGAAGACCGGTGCGTTGATCCGGGCGGCGGTACGCATGGGCGCGCTGTGCGGCCAGGCCCACGGACCGCAGCTGGCCCAGCTGGACAGCTTCGCCGATGCGCTTGGCCTGGCCTTCCAGGTGCGCGATGACATCCTCGATGTCGAAGCCAGTTCCGAACAGCTGGGCAAGACCGCCGGCAAGGACCAGGCACAGGACAAGAGCACCTTCCCCGCCCTGCTCGGCATGGACGGTGCGAAGGCGCAGCTGCAGGAACTGGCGGCACGCATGCAGGCCCTGCTGGCCGGGTATGGCGACGAGGCCGATGCGCTGCGCGCACTGGCGACGCTGGCGGTGGAACGCGATCACTGATCGCTGCACGCGGCCCGGCATTTCCCGCACACGAAAACGCCCGGCAATGCCGGGCGTTTTCAGTTCCGCGTGCGGACGATCTTACTTGATCAGGCGCAGCGCGAACGGGTAGCGGTAGGCTTCGCCGTTGTTGGCCTTGACCGCAGCGATGATGCTGAACACCAGGCTGATGATGCCGACGATCGGCGCCAGGATGCCGCCGATGATCACGATCATCAGGATCATGCTGATGATCATGGCGATGGTCACGGTGATCTGGAAGTTCAGGGCTTCCTTGGCCTGGTCGGTCACGAAGGCCTTGCCCGCGTCATCCTTGTTGATCAGCCAGATGATCAGCGCGCCGATGAAGCCGGTGAAGATGCCCAGCAGGTGCGCGGCCAGGGCCATGGTGCGCTGGTCGGCCGGGACGTCGGTGGTGGCCGGCGGCGGCGGGACGTTATCGAATTCACTCACGACAAAACTCCTTTTCATTGGGTGGTCTTGACCAACCAGCACCCAGCTGATTGCGTCAGGCGCGCATAGCTTACGCCATCGACGGCATCAATCATTACCTGCGATGGTCATCCGCCCCAACAGGATCGAACCGGTCCGGATGTGCGAGCGGGGATCGACGTCGCTGCCGACCGCCTCGATGCTGCTGAACATCTCGCGCAGGTTGCCGGCGATGGTGATCCCGTCCACCGGGTACTGGATCTCGCCGTTTTCGACCCGGAAGCCACCCGCGCCACGCGAATAGTCGCCGGTCACGCCGTTCACGCCCTGCCCCATCAGCTCGGTCACCAGCAGGCCGTCGCCCATCTGCCGCGCGATGTCCTGCAGGGAGCCGGCGTTGGCCGCCAGCTGCAGGTTGTGCACGCCGCCGGCGTTGGCGGTGGTCTGCAGGCCCAGCTTGCGTGCCGAGTAGCTGCCCAGCACATAGCGCTGCAGCACGCCGTCGCGGACCAGCGCCGAGGCCCGGGTGGCGACGCCATCGCCGTCGAAGGCTGCCGAGCGCAGGCCGCGGCGCAGGTGCGGCAGCTCCTCGATCTGCATCCATTCCGGGAACAGGCGCTGGCCAACGCTGTCCAGCAGGAAGCTGGCCTGGCGGTACAGGGCACCACCGGACACCGCCGACAGCAGATGCCCGACCAGGCTGCGCGCCACTTCCGGGGCGAACAGCACCGGCATGCTGCCGGTGGCCAGCGATCGCGGCTGCAGGCGGGCGACAGTGCGCTCGGCGGCACGACGACCGACCAGGCCGACGTCCTCCAGGTCCTCGCGAGCCAGCGCACTGGTGTACCAGCCGTCACGCTGCATGCCATCGCCCTGCCCGGCGATCAGCGCACAACCGACCGAATGGTGGGTGCCGCGCTCACGGCCGATGAAGCCATGCGAATTGGCATAGACCGACAGGCTCTGCATGCTCGACACCGAGGCGCCGTCGGAATTGCGGATCTGCGCATCGGCCTCACGGCCTGCGGCTTCGCAGGCCAGGGCCAGGTCCACTGCCTCGTCGGCCTGCAGCGCCCACGGGTGCCAGCCATCCAGGTCCGGGAAGTGGGTGGCCATCAGGTCCGCCTCGGCCAGGCCGGCGGCCGGGTCGTCCTCGGTATGCCGGGCGATGGCGCAGGCCTGCTCGACCGTGGCCGCCAGGCTGGCCTCGTTCAGGTCGCCGGTGCTGGCGCTGCCCTTGCGTTGGCCGAAGTACACGGTGACGGCGATGCCGCGGTCGCGGGTGGACTGCACGGTTTCGACCTCGCCGAGGCGGACATTGACCTCCAGCCCACGGTCTTCGCTGCAGCTGACTTCGGCCTGGCTGGCGCCCAGCGCGCGGGCGCGGTCAAGCAGCTGCTGGGAGAGGTCGGCCAGCCGTTCCAGCCGGGCCGGGCTGTCGTCGCCGACAGCGGCTTCAGGGGCGATCACGTTCAATGCTTTATCCTGTACGGGTTGGGCCCGGCATCACGCCGGGCGACTTTTTTTGAAATCAGGTATGGACGATGCGCGGACGCGACGAAGAAACCGGTGAATTCCACGACAAGAGCCGCAGCCAGAACCGGCGCGACGCGCTCGACGTCCTGGCCCTGGGCGAAAAACTGGTGTCGCTGACACCGGCCCAGCTGGCGCGCCTGCCGATCCCGGAAGACCTGCTGCCGCACATCGCCGAGTGCAAGCGCATCACCGCCCACATCGCCCACAAGCGCCAGCTGGCGTTCCTGGCCAAGCACATGCGCCGCGAAGAAGACGCCACGCTGGATGCGATCCGCGATGCGCTGGATGCCAACAGCGAAACCGGCCGCCGCGAGGTGGCGATGATGCACCGCGTGGAAGACTGGCGCGAGCGCCTGCTGGCCGAAGGTGACAAGGCGCTGGCCGCCCTGCTGGACGACTACCCGCAGGCCGACCGCCAGCAGCTGCGCACGCTGGTGCGCAATGCGCAGGCCGAGAAGGCGAAGAACAAGCCGCCGCGTGCCTACCGCGAGATCTACCAGGTGCTGCGCGCACTGATGCTGCCGGCGGCGCTCGGCCTGAAGGCCAGCGCCGAAGACGCCGGCCACATCGAGACCGACGAAGCCGACGAGGACTGAGTCCGCGCCGGCGCGGGCGGTGGCGCTGGCCATCGCCCGGCTCAGGCCTGGGTACCGCCGACGGTGATGCCCTCGATCAACAGCGACGGCTGGCCGACACCCACCGGCACACTCTGCCCGTCCTTGCCACAGATACCCACGCCCTCATCCAGGGCCAGGTCGTTGCCGACCATGCGTACCTTCTGCATGGTCTCCGGACCGTTGCCGATCAGGGTCGCGCCCTTCACCGGCGCGGTGATGCGGCCATCCTCGATCAGGTAGGCCTCGGTGGCCGAGAACACGTACTTGCCGCTGGTGATGTCGACCTGGCCGCCGCCGAAGTTGACCGCATACAGGCCTTTCTTCACCGAACGGATCATTTCCTGCGGATCGTGCTGACCGGCACGCATGTAGGTATTGGTCATGCGCGGCATGGTCAGGTGCGCGAACGATTCGCGGCGCCCGTTGCCGGTCGGTGCCATGCCCATCAGGCGTGCATTGAGGCTGTCCTGCATGTAGCCGACCAGGATGCCGTCCTCGATCAGCGTGGTGCACTGGCTCGGGTGGCCTTCGTCGTCGATGTTGAGCGAACCGCGACGCCCGTCGAGGGTGCCATCGTCGACGATGGTCACGCCTGGTGCCGCCACGCGTTCGCCAATGCGGCCAGCGTAGACGCTGGTGCCCTTGCGGTTGAAATCGCCTTCCAGGCCATGGCCGACCGCCTCGTGCAGCAGCACGCCGGGCCAGCCCGGGCCCAGTACCACAGGCATCACGCCGGCCGGTGCCGGCACGGCGTCCAGGTTCACCAGCGCCTGGCGCAGGGCCTCGCGCGCGAACGCTTCCGGGCGGCCATCCGCGAACAGTTCCTCATAGCCATAGCGGCCACCGCCGCCGGCATAGCCCGACTCGCGGCGACCGTTGTGTTCGACGATCACCTGCACGTTCAGGCGCACCAGCGGGCGCACGTCAGCGCCCAGCACGCCGTCGCTACGGGCGATCAGCACCGTATCCACGCCACCGGACAGGCTGACCATCACCTGCTTCACGCGCGGGTCGGCGGCACGCAGGTAGCCGTCCAGGCGCTTGAGCACCTCGACCTTGGCCTCGTTGCCGACGCCATCGATGGGATCCAGCGCCGGGTACAGCGCGCGTGCATTGCCGCGCAGCAGCGAGCGCCCGGCCTGCGCGCCACCTTCGCGCGAGATCGCACGCGCCGACTGCGCCGCGGCCAGCAGCGCGTCGGCATGGATGTCATCGGAATAGGCGAAACCGGTCTTCTCGCCGGAAATCGCGCGGACACCCACGCCTTGCTCGATGGAGTGGGCACCGTCCTTGACGATGCCATCCTCCACGCTCCAGCTCTCGCGGCGAGCATGCTGGAAATAAAGGTCGCCGAAGTCGACTCCGGGGCCGAGCAACTGCCCGAAGGTGCGCTCCAGGCCAGCGGTATCCAGGCCACCGGGGCGCAGCAGGCGGTCTTGGGCAAGCGTCAGGGCGATATCAGTCATGGTCTCGATCTGGGGGTGCGGGGGCGCTCAGGCAAGCCCCGTGAACAGGAGGTCCACGCTCAGCGCGAGCGTGGCAGGTCGGTAACGGTCGGCGGAACGGCCGGGACCGGGCTCGGCACGGGCGCTGGCGGGGTCTTGTCGCGGCTGCGTTCAATCACTTCCACCTTCGGCTCCTTCCATGGGCCGGTCACCTTGTAGGTGCGGGCGCCGATCTCGCCGAGCGGCTTGGACAATACCGCATTGGTGGCCGCGCCGAGCGCCGCGCCCACCGGGCCACCTGCCACCGCGCCGACCACGGTCAGCAGGTTGCCGGCGCGCGGGTTGACATCGATGGTCTGGTCGAACTGCTGGTTGCGCAGGTCGGCCTGGCCACGGATGGTGATGTTCGCCGCCGGACCCTCGATCAGTACCTTGTCGGTGCGCGCCATGCCCTGCCCGAACTGCACGCTGCCATCCACCTGGTTGAACGCGAAGCCCTTGGAGAAGAAGTCGCGGAAGTCGAACATCAGGCGACGCGGCAGCTGGGCCACGCTGAGCAGGCCGAGCACGCGGCCAGCGCCGGGCTCCAGTTCCAGCAGCTGGCCGTTGCGTGCGTGCAGGTCCAGGCGCCCTTGCAGGTTGGCCAGCTGGAAGTCCGAGGGCCCCCCGCTCCACGACGCCTGCAGCTGTGCCTGGCCGGAACCGCCCCGCAGCTGGCCACCGTAGTCGAGGTTCTGCATCAGGCCCCCCAGGTCTTCACTGCGCACCTGCGCGGTCAGCTCGGTGCGGGCGCCACCGGTGCGGCCCAGCCAGCGGCCACTGATGTCAATCTCCTGGTCCGGTGCACGGAAGCGCAGCTCGTCCACGTTCAATCCGTTGGCCAGCGGCCGCGTGCGCAGCACCGCCTGGCCGAGCACGACTTTGCCGAACTGCAGGTCGGCGATGTCCAGCGCGAACGGCGGCAGCTTGGCCGGATCCATGTCATTGGCGCCCGCCTGCACCCGCACTGGCGCGGCCGCGCCCGGTGCCGGCGGCAGCGACTGCCAGTGCACGCGGTCGAGTTGGCCGCTGATGGTGCCCCCTTCGGCATTGGGTACGGTCAGGCGACCGGCCAGCGAAGGTCCGTCCAGCCGCACATCCAGTGCCTGCGGGCCCGGCTGCAGCTGCAGGCGGGTCTGTTCGAAGACGCCACCGATCAGCATCAGCTTGCCAACCTGCACGTCCACCGCGCGCAGCGGCATGCCGTCATCGTCATTGCCACCACGGGCCAGGCCGATCCACTCCAGCGCATCCAGGGTCGGGCTGCGACCATTGACGGACAGTCCGCTCGGCGGCGGCTCGCGATCGGCATGGTCGCTGCCCAGGGTGACCTGCACACCGGTGCGGTTGTTGTGGCTGCGCGCGGCCAGGGCCAGGCGCTGGCCAAAGGCCACATCGATGCGACCAGCGCCCATCGGCAGCTGCGCGGCCACCGTGGTCGCCAGCGGCTCGGCGGCCGGCTTGTCCAAGGGCGCCGGCAGGTCCAGGCGGGTTCCCACCAGATCCGAACTCAGGCGCAGCTCGCTGGGCGGTGCGGGCGCTCCCGGTGCCACTTTGGGGAGGTTGACCGCAATGGTCCATGGCGAGGTACCGGCGATATAGGGCTTGAGCCACGCCATTTCCGGGGCGCGGTCAATCAGCACGCCGGCGTCGAGGTTGGCCGCCAGCTGCGACTCGAACGCCAGCCTACTGTCGTGCACGTAGCCGCCGGCGCGCAGGCTCAAGCGGCCGTCCTGACCAAGGTGGCGCACCGCCAGTTCCTCGGCACCGAAGCCGCCATTGCTGTAGCGCGCCTGCCCATGCATGTTGTCGAAGGCCAGCTGGAAGCGCTTGTCCACCAGCTTCACACCATTGAGGTCGACCGTGCCCTGCAGGTGACCGCCGCCTTCATCGTGGTGCAGCGGCTGCAGCAGGTCGAAGGTCACATGCGCCGGGCCGCTGGCGACCAGGTTGTCCAGGGTATCGCCATAGTCCTTGTGCAGCGGGCTCTGCCGCAGCATCGCAAGCAGCTTGCCCGCATCGCTGGGCGCATCCGCGCGCACATACAGCGGCTGCTGGCCGAAGTCCGGAATGCCCGCTTCGAATGCCTGTACCGCCACGCCGGCCAGATCGCCGCGCCCACGCATATCGAAGCCGGGGCCGATGAAGGCGATATCGGCATCGACCTGGCGCATCAGCGGCCAATCGTGCTGGAAGCGGATCTCGCCGTTGGTGATGTGTCCGGTGGCCTCGAAGCGGCCATCATGGTTGTCGAACGGCCAGTCATCCAGGTCACCACTGACCAGGCCGACACCGTTGCGCACCTGCCCACCGGCCAGTGCCATGTCCAGCCAGTCGGTAGCACCTTTGCTCATCTTGGAATGGATCCAGAACCGCTTGGCCGCGGTCATCGGCACATCGTCCAGCTTGGCCGCCAGCTGCAGCCACGGCCGCGTGCCGTCACCCTGGAACCAGACGCCGCCACGCACATCGGCCGCGTAATCGGTCCCTTCCACCCGCATCGCCGCAGTGCCGATGCGCCAGCCACCGGCCTCGTCGCGCCAGCCCACCACCTGCCCGGCCAGATGCAGGTCGTGGCGCACGCCGAAGCCCGTCGGCCAATCGAACTGCAGCTGACGTTGCGGCTGCAGCTGCAGGCTGAAGCCATCGGCATCGCCCTCGAAGCGTCCCCCCAGGCCACGCAGGCCCGGCGAGTGACCCACGCTGGCGAAGCCCAGCGACTGCAGCTCACCCTGGACCCACAACGGGCCATCACGTTCGCCGGCCAGCTGCAGCTCACGCACATCCAGCTGCGGTTTGGACAGGAACAGCCAATGGCGCAGGCCGGGGTCGAGGCGATCACTCAGCGCCAGGGCGCGCAGCGCGGTACCGGCCTGTACCTCGCCGGAACCAACCCGCAACTGCTTGCCGACCTGCAGGTGCAGGCCATCGAGCTGTTGTTCGCCGTCTTCCGTCTTCAGACGAAGGCGCGGCACCTGCAGCGCCCAGCCATCGGCCTGGCGCTGCCAGCGCAGGCGGGCCTGCACGCGCTGCAGCTGCAGCTGCGGAGCAGCCACGTCGGGCATCGGTGCGCCATCGATGCGGACGTCACGCAGGTCCGAATCAGTGGTCAGGGCCACCGGCGCGAAATCGCGCAGGGTCAGCCACAGGTTCAGTTCGCCCTTGCCCTCGCGCAGGCGGATGCCCCCGGCCGCCAGCAGCGGCGACCAGGCGTGGAAATCAACGGGGTCTGCGCCAAGCCAGGCCTGGCCGTTGCCGCCTGCGCGGTCCACGTCCAGTACCGCAGTCAAAGGCAGCGCGTCGGCCTGTGCCCATGCCCGTACGCCCACCCGCAGGCGCTGGCCGTTGACGCGCAGGCGGAGGTCGATGCGCGGCAGCGTGGTGTCGATGCCCAGGCCCGGCGCATGCACGCCCAGGCGGCCACCGATCACCTGCAGTTCGCCCAGCCGGCGCAACGCGTCCAGCGGATCGCCGCCGGTGTTGGACTGCGGCAGGCCACGCACCGACCAGCGGCCGTCCTCGCCCTGCTGCAGGTCCAGTGCCAGGCCACGCAGGCGCAGTTCGGTCAACGAGCGGCCGGGCAGCAGCCCGCTGTACATCGACACCAGCACCTCGGCCTCGCCGATCGCCAGGCCCTGGCCGGCGCCGATGCGCAGGCCCTTCAGCTGCAGCAGCGGACCACGCCGGGTCCAGGCCGTCTGCAGCTGATCGAAATGCACCGGCTGGCCGGCGCGTTCACTCAACCAGGCGGCAATCCTGTCGGGATGCCGCTCGGCCAGCGGCAGCAGCTGGCTGAGAGTGCCCACCAGCAGTGCCAGCCCGACCAGGCCCACCGCGCAGGCGGCAATGAAATGACGGCGGATCCTTCGCAGTCGCAGGCGCGGCGGCGCGCTCATCGGCCACCGCCGGCCTGCGGCCGGCGAGGATCAGAGCAGAACGACATCGAATTGCTCCTGCAGGTACTGCTCGTCCGCCTGGAAGCGGATGCTCTTGCCGAGGAATTCCTCCAGCTCGGCCACCGCCGAGGATTCCTCGTCGGTGATGCGCGCCACCACCTTGGTCGAGGCGATCACCAGCAGGCGCGCGGCATCGAACTGGCGCACGGCACGGGTGATCTCGCGGAAGATCTCGTAGGTCACCGTTTCGGTGGTCTTGATGCTGCCACGGCCGCTGCACTGCGGGCAGGTTTCCGACAGCTGGCGCTCCAGGCTTTCGACCGTGCGCTTGCGGGTCATTTCCACCAGGCCCAGCGGCGAGAAGTCGTACACCGTGGTCTTGGCATGGTCGCGGGCCAGCGCCTTTTCCAGCGTGCGCAGCACCTGGCGGCGATGCTCGGCATCATCCATGTCGATGAAGTCGATGATGATGATGCCGCCCAGGTTGCGCAGCCGCAGCTGCCGTGCCACTGCCTGTGCCGCTTCCAGGTTGGTGCGGAACACCGTCTCTTCCAGGTTGCGCTGGCCGAGGAACGAACCGGTGTTGACGTCGATGGTGGTCATCGCCTCGGTCTGGTCGATCACCAGGTAGCCACCGGATTTCAGCGGCACCTGCTTGTCCAGCGCACGGCCGATCTCGTCCTCCACCCCGAACATGTCGAAGATCGGGCGATCACCGGCGTACAGCTCCAGCTTCTCGGCCAGCACCGGCATGTACTTGGCAACGAAGGCCTGCAGCTGGCCGAAGGTCTCCTTCGAATCCACCTTCACCTTGTCCACATCCTTGCGGATCAGGTCGCGCACCGAACGCAGCGGCAGGCTCAGGTCCTCATAGATGTTGCTGCACGAGGCCGCTTCGCGGCCGCGGCGCTCGACCACGTTCCAGACCCGCGACAGGTAAGCGATGTCCTCGGCGATGGCCTCGGCCGGCTGGCCTTCGGCGTTGGTACGCACGATGTAGCCGTAGCCGCCATGCTGCGCAGACAGCTCGGTCACCAGGGCCTTCAGGCGGGCGCGCTCGGCCTCATCCTCGATGCGCGCGGACACGCCCACGACCTTGGATTGCGGCAGCAGCACCATGTAGCGCGACGGAATGCTGATCTGCGTGGTCAGGCGTGCCCCCTTGGTGCCGATCGGGTCCTTCACCACCTGCACCACGATGTCCTGGCCGTCACGCAGCAGCTCGACGATGGGCACGCTGGCCGGCGGCGGCAGGGTGGTGTTCTCGGTGTCGGCGCTGGCTACCGGCGCCGGGCGCACCACGTCGTTGGCGTGCAGGAACGCGGCGCGCTCCAGCCCCACTTCGACGAACGCGGCCTGCATGCCGGGCATGACCCGCTGCACCTTGCCCTTGTAGATGTTGCCGACCACGCCACGGCGCCAGCCGCGCTCGATGTGCAGTTCCTGCAGCATGCCGTTTTCGATCACCGCGACCCGGGTTTCGCGCGGGGTCACATTGACCAGGATTTCCTCAGACATCGGCAGCCTCCCTGGCGGCATCAGCAGTTGGGGCCGGCACGCCGCAGCGCGCCAGCAGACGATCGGTGTGCAGCAGCGGCAGTCCCATCACGCCGGAGTAGCTGCCGGAAAGATGTTCGATCCAGCGTTCGGCCCCGCCCTGGATGGCGTAGGCGCCGGCCTTGTCCAGCGGCTCACCGGTGGCCACGTAGGCGGCGATGTCGGCGTCGGCGATAGGCGCGAAGGTCACTTCGGAAATGACCAGTTCGCTGTCCAGACCATCCGCACCGACCACCACCACGGCGGTCATTACCTGATGGGTGCGCCCGGCCAGTCGCGCCAGCATCGCGCGCGCGTCGGCGGCGTTGGCCGGCTTGCCGAACACTTCACCGTCCAGCACCACCTCGGTGTCCGAACCGAGCACGCGCGCCTGCGGGTCTCCGGTCAGCACCCGGACCAACCCGGCGCGTGCCTTGTCGGCGGCGACCCGGCACACATACTGTTCGGCACTCTCGGTCGCGGCACGCTGCTCGACGACCTCCAGGTCCAGGGCCTGGAAGGGGCGTCCGAGTCGGGCCAGCAGCTGGTTGCGTCGGGGGGAGCGGGAAGCAAGATAGAGCATCGGCACAGCATAACCTGAGCCCGTCACCTGAATCGTCGGCAACCCGTTACGGAACGCGTACAACCCCGAACGGGCTCACAGCGCGTTCATCGCTGCGACACCACCCTCACCGCACAACAAGGAGATCCCATGCGCCTGACCGCCACCCCGCTGCTGCTCGCCCTGTCCCTCGCCCTTGGAACCTCGATGACCGCCCATGCCGCCCCGTCGTCGCCGTCGATCGCCGCCGCGGCCGAAGGCACCCTGCTGAACATCTCGGCCAACGCCGAGGCCACCCGCGTGCCGGATGTCGCCACCCTGTCGGCCGGTGTGGTCACCCAGGCCGCCGATGGCAACAGCGCCATGCGCCAGAACGCCCAGCAGATGGACAAGGTACTGGCCGCGATCAAGGCCGCCGGCATCGCCGAACGCGACGTGCAGACCAGCGGCGTCAGCCTCAACCCGCAATACCGCTATGCCGACAACGAAGCGCCGAAGATCACCGGCTACCAGGCCAGCAACACGGTCAGCCTGAAGGTCCGCGACATCGCCAAGCTCGGCAAGGTGCTGGACGCGCTGGCCGCGCAGGGTGCCAACCAGATCAACGGCCCCAGCTTCGAGATCGACCAGCCGGAACCGGTCTATGACGAAGCCCGGCTCGCCGCGCTGAAGAAGGCCCAGGCCCGTGCCCAGACCTATGCCAAGTCGCTGGGCCTGCAGGTGCGCCGCATCGTCAGCATTTCCGAGAACGCCGGCGGCGGCTACCGTCCGATGCCGATGATGCGGACCATGTCGGCCGGCGCGGCGATGGACAAGGCCACCCCGGTCGCACCGGGTGAATCGACCGTCTCGGTCAACCTGGACGTGGTGTTCGAACTGGGTCGCTGATCCCATCCCTTCCGTTGGACAGAGGCGGGTCCCGCAGGGGGCCCGCCTTTTTCATGTGAGCCGGGGCGGCTGGCTGAAGGCCAGCCCAACGATCCTGCCCCTGCCTCTAGGCAGTGGCCGGGCCCTGGCGTTAATGATTGACTGCCAGCCGCGTGCGGCAACCCCGCCACGGGCCCTGGTGCGTTGAGGACTTCGTCACTGGCATGGAGGTGGACCATGGTTCGTACGTATCCCGTTGCATCCCCGCACTTCGACCCCGCCCGCGTTGCCGCTTGGAGCGCGGCCATCGCCCTGCACCTGCTCGCGTTCCTGTTGCTGCTGATTCCGGCGACCTACCAGGCCGTGCAGGTCCCGCGTGACAAGACCACGGTCCGGCTGATCGAGAAGATCCCGCCCCCGCCGCCCCCGCCGGTGCTGCAGGAACCGAAGGAAGTCGCCCGGGT
>NZ_JASJSI010000111.1:0-13548 GCF_030237085.1 Stenotrophomonas maltophilia group sp. Smal32 | reverse complement strand
GGTTTTTTTTTATATTAAACTTAGTTAATGTTGTTTATGGCAAACTAAAAGGAATTAACCCCCGCCGATTCCGCATTCAGGGCCCAGGCGTGCGACACCCCCAACGACACCCACAACCGGTTTGTGTTGAACCCCCACACGCGGCCCTGACCCACAACCATTGACACCCTCTGTGTAGACCCGACCCCTGGCGCGGGTGTTTTACGGGCCGGCAGCCCTAAAACTGAAGAAACGGCGGAGGAGGGCCTCGGCTCTACAAAAGCTCACCCACGCAGGGTGGCGCCGCCGTCCACATACAGGTCGCTCATCGCCACATGCCCAGCCTGTTCGGAGAGCAGGAACATCACCGAGTGCGCGATGTCCTCCGGGGTGGCCAGCTTGCGCAGCGGAATGCCGGCCTTGTAGGTTTGAAGGTTGCCGGCGATCACCCGCTCGGCACCATGCTCGTCCAGCCACATGCCGGTCTGCATCCGGGTCAGTGTTGAACCCGGGGCAACGATGTTGCAGCGGATGCCCAGCGGCGCCAGTTCCAGCCCGAGGCAGCGGGTAAACATCGTGGCAGCGGCCTTGGAGGCCGCATAGGCGGCCATGCCGTGCCTCGGCACGCCGGCCGCATTCGAACTGACGGTGACAATCGCGCCCTGCCGACGCGGTGACATCACCCGCGCCAACGCCCTTCCGACATGGAACACGCCATCGGCATTGACTGCAAACACCCGGCGCCAGTCGTCGTCGGTGGTCCCGGTGACGCCACCCACATGCAGTACGCCGGCCACGCTGGCGGCCAGCATGATCGGCCCGATGCTGGACTCGACCTGATCCACCAAGGCGTCCACGGCGGCGCTGTCGGTTACATCGAGTGCGAGCGACTTCACCCGGGTATCTACCACGCGCGGTGCCTCGCGATCGGTCGCTACCACGGTGCAGCCGGCCTCGGCCAACAGCCGTACCAACGCCTCGCCAATGCCGCCGGATGCACCCGTAACCAACGCTACGCGGCCCTCGAAACCGGTCAACTGCATGTTGCGATCTCCTGTTGCTCATCCCATTGGCGCAGCCGCGCCGACAACCATGGCGCCAGCTGCGCCACCGCATCGCGCCCGGTCAGTTCTGCGTGCATGAACGGCAATTCCAGCGCCTGCACCTTGCGCGCGTGGGTCCGCCACAACGTCGATTGCAGCTGTGGCCGCGCCTGATGATCCTGACCAGCACGGACGTGCACCAGCGTGCCGTCGAACGGTTGGTGAATATGTTCGCGGATCAGTCGATTGGTGCCGGTCACCGCGCGCACCACGCCATCGAGCACCACATCCGGCAGGCTGCCGAGTGCACTGCCGCCACGGCGCAGGAACCCCAGAATGCGTTCACGGCTGTCGAGTTCCGGATGCGCATCCGGGTCATGACCGGCAATCGCCAGCAGTGCCCGCAATGCGGCAATGGGATCGGGTTCCGGCTCGGCCCGCCAGCACTCGCTGGGATAGGCGTCCAGCAGCACCAGTTCGCCGACGTCGCGGCCGATTTCATGCAGGCGCACCGCCATCGCCTGGGCCAGGATGCCACCTACCGACCAGCCCAGCAGATGCACTGGCCCCTTCGGCTGTAGTGCGACCACGCGCTGCACGTAGTCGTTGGCCATCGCCTCGATGCTGCAGGGCAGCGGCTGTCGGGCGTCCAGTGCCGGCGACTGCAGGCCGTACACCGGGCGTGCCGGCTGCAGTGCCCGGGCCAGGGTGCGGTAGTTCCAGGCGATCCCCCCGGCCGGATGCAGCCCGAACAGCGGCGTGGGCCCGGCGGCGTCGGTTGCGGCCAATGCGATCACCGGCCCCAGTGCGTGATCGGCCAGCGTGGGTGGCTCGGCAATTCGAGCCGCCAGTGCTGCCACGGTCGGCTGGGCAAACAAGGCCCCCAGCCCGAGATCGCAGCGCCAGCGCTGTTCAATGGCCAGCAGCAGGTGCACCGCCGACAGCGAATCACCGCCGAGACTGAAGAAATCCGCATCCACCGCCACCGGAGCCTCACGCCCAAGTGCCTGGGCGAACAGCGCGGCCAGCTCCTGTTCCAGCGGCGTGCGCGGCGCCAAGCCAGCGATCTCATGCTGCGGCGGCTTCGGCAGCGCGTTGCGGTCGAGCTTGCCATTGGCGGTCACCGGCCAGTGGTCCACACCGACAAACGCCGACGGCACCATGTAGTCCGGCACGCGCGTGACCAGGTGACTGCGCAGCAGCACCGCGTCGGCAAGTGCGGTTGGCACATAGGCCACCAGCCGGGAATCGCCCGGCACGTCCTGGCGCAGCAGCACTTCCACCCGCTCCATGCCGGGCAGTTCGCGCAGTGCCGCCTCGATCTCGCCCAGTTCGATGCGCAGGCCGCGCAGTTTCACCTGGTGGTCGCTGCGGCCGAGATACTCGACCGCGCCATCGCCACGCCAGCGCGCCACGTCACCGGTGCGATAGATACGCTCGCCCGCCAGGAACGGATCAGCCAGGAAACGTTCGGCGGTCAGGTCATCCCGGCCCAGGTAGCCACGCGCCAGCTGGACGCCACCCAGGTACAGGTCACCGGGTACCCCAACCGGGACAGGTTGCAGCCGGGCATCCAGCACATACAGGCGGGTGTTCCAGACCGGGAACCCGATCGGCACCGGCCGCGAGCGATCCTGCGTCGACGCCGGCCAGTAGCTGACGTCCACCGCAGCTTCGGTCGGGCCATACAGGTTGTGCAGTTCGGCGTGCACGCGTGCATGGAAGCGCTCGCGTAACGCTGCATCCAGCGCCTCTCCGCTGGTGAACACCCGACGCAGCTGCAGTCCCGCCGAAGCCGGCGCAGCGAGGAAGGCATCAAGCATCGAAGGCACGAAATGCGCCGTGGTGATGCCCTGCTCGCGGATCAGCCGCGCCAGTTCGGTGGGGTCGCGATGCGCGTCCGGCCCGGCGACCACCAGCGTGGCTCCGCACAGCAGCGGCAGGAACAACTCCCAGACCGAGACGTCGAAGGTGGCCGGGGTCTTCTGCAGCACGCGGTCGTCTGCCTTGAATCCATAGTGCTCGCGCATCCACAGCAGGCGGTTGACGATGGCGCGGTGTTCGACGACCACGCCCTTGGGCTCGCCGGTCGAACCGGACGTATAGATCACGTAGGCCGCATCGTCAGGTGCCGGATCGGCCCACGGTGTGGCAAAACTCAGCGCAGTCCACTGCTCCGGCGCAAGCACTGGCACGCCGGCCATGCGTGCCGCTACGTCCGCCGCAGCCAGAACGCATACCGGCTGTGCCGAGGCGAGAATACGCGCCAGGCGCTCGTCCGGATGGGCAAGGTCCAACGGCAGGTAGGCGGCGCCGGCACGCAGCACCGCGACCAGCGCGATCACCAGCTCCAGCGAGCGCGGCAATGCCACCGCCACCACGCTGCCCGGGCCGACATCCATTGTCCGCAGCTGTGCCGCCAGCGCGAAGCTGCGCGCTTCCAGCGTTGCATGCTCCAGCGTGGAAACACCGAAGACCAGCGCGGTTGCGTGCGGATCACGGTCCATGCCCTGCTGCAGCAGTTCAACCAACGTGGTCGGTGGCAGCCCGTGCGCGGTGGCATTGAATTCATGCACCACCTGCTGCGCTTCTTCGACGGTGGCCAGCGGCACGGCCGAGATGTCTTCAGCCTGCAGTGCCGCGGACACGAAATGCAGCAGCCGCGCCGCGTGCGCCTCGACATCCTCGCGACGGTACAGCGCGGGATTGGCCTCGATCTCCAGATCCAGCAGGCTCTGGCCATCACCACGGAAGCCCAGCGTCAGGTCATCCACCGGCCCGGTGCACAGCACCTCCAGTGTCGCCTGCACGCCTGGCAGGGCCAGTGGCCTGTAGAACGGCTGCACATTCACCATCGGACCGTGCAGACGCTGCTGCGCGCCCACCAGGCCCAGATCCCGGCGCAGTTGCTCGCCTCGATAACGGCCGTGCTTGCGACCCTGGCTGAGCTGCCGGCCCAGTGCGCGGGTGAAGGCCTCGACACTGCCCTCGCTGACGGCCACGCGCAGCGGCAATACATTCATCACCATCGACGGCACCCGCGCCGACGCGTTGCCAAGGCGTCCCATGTAGGGCACGCCCAGCACCACTTCATCGGCCGCGCTCATCCGTCGCAGGTACTCGGCCGACAACGCGGCCAGTACATCCGGCCAGGGCTGAAGCCAACGCACCGAGGCCTGCAGCAGCTGCCCACGGAACGCCGCATCGAGCGGCTGCACCCAGCGCACCGCGTCGTCACTGGCCGCATGCGTACCGGCCAGGCCCACGCCTGCCGGTGCGCCCTGCATGTGCTCGCGCCACCACTGCCCGGCCTGCGCGCGACGCGGATCGGCACGATAGGCGACGTCATCGGCCAGCACGCCCGCCAGCCCCGGCAGCGGCTCACCGGTACGGCCGGCATACAACGCGCACATGCGATCCGTGAACAGCGCCATGCCGTAGCCGTCGGCGGCCAGATGGTGCACACGCAGGTACCAGACCCAGCGCTGCCTACCCAGATCAAGCAGCAGCTGCTGGCTGATCCGGTCGCGGGTGGGATCCACCGGGCTCAGCCGGTCGGCCTGCATCAGGCCACGCGCCGCAGCTGCGGGATCCGCTTCGGCGGAAACATCTCTCACCGAAAGCCGTGGCACATGTGCCGGGTCGTACCACTGCAGGGGCTGACCGTCGTCGCCCTCGGCAAAGCGCAGCGCGAAGGCCTCTGCCTCAACTGCGGCCTGGTCTGCCGCTGCGACGAACGCAGCCACATCCAATGGCCCATCGATCCACACCGCATGTGCCGTGTTGAACGACGGGTTATCCGGTGCCAGCCGCTGTGCGAACCACAATCCCGCCTGCGCCTCGGTCAATGCCACCGGCGTGGCCAGCGCGACGGCGTTCATGCGCTCTGTGCGGCCTGCAGCGTCTGCACCACGCCCCACCACTGGCGCAGCGTGGTGTGCTCGGCCAGCTGTGAGAACTCCAGCGGCAGGCCGGTGTTGCCCCAGGCCAGGACCAGGCCGAGCATGCGCATCGAGTCCAGGTCCAGGTCGATCAGGTTATCGTCGTCACCGATCTCGGCCGGCTTGCACTCCAGCACGCGCGCGACGTCGGCGCGCATCCGCTCCAGATCCAGCACCTCACCGGTGGCCGTCATCACAGCACCTCCAGCAGCTGGTCGGTGGTCATCGGCACGCCGCAGGTGCGCGCGATCCATTGCAGCGCCTGATCGTGGTCGGCGCGCGAGAAGTCCGCCACCGCATCGGCGGCGATGAAGGTCTCGATGTCACGCTGGAAGGCCTCGACCACGGTCGCGGTACAGCCGATATGGGCGTACACGCCGGTCACCAGCAGCTGGTCGCGCCCACGTACCCGCATCAGCGTCTCCAGGTTGCTGCGCTGGAAGGCGCTGTAGCGGTGCTTCATCAGCACGTGCTCCCCCGGCTGCGGTGCCAGCGCTTCGATGATCGGCTCGTGGTCGGCACTGCGGCGCATGCCTGGCCCCCACAGGTCAGCCTGCAAGCCGCGATCACGGCGGTCCTGGTTGCCATGCTGGGCGGTGTAGAACACCGGAATACCGTGCGCGCGGCAGTGCGCCAGCAGGCGTGCGATATTGTCCACGGCCGGCCGCAGCGGGGCGTTGCCAGCGTCAAACGCGGCCAGGAAGTAGCGCTGCATGTCGTGCACCAGCAAAGCGACACGATCGCGCTGCGGGCGCCATGGTCCACGCGCCTGCGGCAGTTCGGCGGCAGTCGGCAAGGGATAGTCGGTGATACGGGGCAGCGCCATCAGCGCGTTCCTCCTGTCTGTTGCAGATGACGCGCACGCAGCTGCGCGCGCAGTTCGCGGCGACTGATCTTGCCGACCGCAGTGGTATCGAAGCTGTCGACGAACACGATCTGGTCCGGCACCTTGAACGCCGCCAAGCCGCGCCCGCGCATCCAGGATTTCAGCGCCGGGGCCTTGAACGGTTCGCCCTGTGGAATCACGAAGGCGCAGCTGCGCTCGCCCAGATACTCATCGGGAATGGAGACCACGGCGGCGTCGAACACGCCGGGGTGGGCCAGCAGGTGGTCCTCGATCTCCTCGGCGGAGATCTTCTCGCCGGCGCGGTTGATGTGGTCACCTGCACGGCCCTGCACCACCAGGTAGCCTCCGGGCAGCAGCTGTACGCGGTCGCCGGTGCGATAGAAGCCGTCGTCGGTGAACGAGCGCGCATTGGCCACCGCATCGTTGTGGTAGCCACGGATGGTGTACGGGCCACGGGTGAGCAGATGCCCCACCTCGCCTTCGGCCACCGGCTGGTCATGGTCATCAACCACGCGCACTTCATCATCCGGACTGATCGGCCGGCCCTGGCAGGCCACGATCAGTTCCTCCGGATCATCCAGACGCGTGTAGTTCACCAGGCCTTCGGCCATGCCGAACACCTGTTGCAGCATGCAGCCAAGACCATCGATCACCCGCCGCGCGGCTTCCGGCACCAGCTTGGCCCCACCCACCTGCAGTACCTGCAGGCTGGACAGATCGTGCTTGCTGGTTGCAGCCGCCTGCGTCCAAAGCAACGCCAGCGGCGGCACCAGGCCACAGCAGGTCACCCGCTCCCGCGCGATCAGGGGGAAGGCCGCGTCCGGGCCGGGACCGGGGCTGAGTACCACGCGGGCACCGGCGTACAACGCACCGAAGAAGCCCGGCGAACTCATCGGGAAGTTGTGCGCGGCCGGCAGCGCGACCAGATACACGCTGTCGCGGTCGATGCCGCAGATAGCGTTGCTGGCACGGAACGAGTAGATGTAATCATCGTGCGTGCGTGGAATCAGCTTGGACAGCCCGGTGCTGCCACCGGAAATCTGCAGGAACGCTACCGATTGCGGGTCCGGGTCGGGCGGCAGCTGGCTGCGATCGCCCTGCAGCGCCTCCAGCGCGACGAACTCCGCCGCTTCGCCGTCGATCACCACATGGCGAACCGCCGGGACCTCGGCCTGCAGCGCCCGCGCCAGCCCGCGGTGATCGAAGCCGTCGTGCAGTGCCGTGGTGATGTAGGCACTGGCTTCGGCCTTGCTGGCGAAGTGCACCAGCTCGGTGATGCGGTGCGCCGGCAACGCGTACACCGGCACCAGCCCGGCACGGAACAGGCCACAGACCGTGGTGATGAAGCCTGCCGTGTTGCCCAGCTGCACCAGCACCCGCCCCCCTGGCTGCAGGCCCAGCGCCAACAGGCCGGCGCCGATCCGCCCGGCCTCTTGCCACAGCTGTGCATAGCTCAGGCGGACGTCGCCGGCGACCACCGCGATGTCATCGGCATAGCGTTCTGCACGGTCGCGCAGGAACGCCGGGAATGTCTCGCCACGCCAGTGACCGGCCTCGCGATAGCGCGCCACCAGCGCGTCGGGCCACACCTGCCGCAGTGGCAGGCGGGAGGATTCAACGGAAGCATTCATGCGGCAGGCTCGATGGCGGGCGCGGATTCATGGACACCCAGCGCGTTCAACAGGGCAGCAAACTTCGCTGCGGTTTCGGCCACCTCGGCCTCGGGGTGCGACTCGGCGACGATGCCGGCACCGGCATACAGGCGCAGTTGCGTGCCCTGCAGGCGCGCGCAGCGGATCGCCACGTACCAGTCGCCGTCACCCTGCGCGTCCAACCAACCCACGGCGCCGGCATAGAAGCCACGCGGTACAGGTTCCAGCTCGCGGATGCGCTGCAGCGCCGCCAACCGCGGCGTACCGCAGACCGCCGGCGTGGGATGCAGCTGTGCCAACAGCTCGGCCGCCGATGTCTGCGGATCCTTCAGGGTGGCGTGGATGCGTGTGCCGAGGTGCCACATGCTGGCTGTGGCATGCAGCACCGGGCGCGGCTGTGCATCGATGTGGCTGCAGTACGGTGCCAGGCCTTCGACGATGGCTTCGACCACGTGGCGGTGCTCGTCGTGGTCCTTGGTCGAGGCCAGCAGCGCCTGCGCCGCACGCTCGTCCTCGGCGGCATCGGCACTGCGCCGCGCGGAACCCGCCAACGGATGCGACAACAGTTCGGCGCCGCGCTTGCGCAGCAGCAGCTCCGGCGTCGCACCGACCAGCCAGGCCGGTGCCTGGCCCAGCTCCACCGGAAGCGGCACCGCGTAGGTCGCCACCGACGGATCCGCGCCCAGACGTGCCAGCAGCACGTCCGGAGAAAGCACCTGGCGGGTGCGTGCCAGCAGGCTGCGCGCCAGCACCACCTTATGCAGGTTCTGCTCGGGCGCACGCAAGGCCTGCACTGCCGCAGCGACTGCAGCGGCATAGTCCTGCGGCACAGGTTCGGCCCGCAGGGCGCCGTCCAGCGGCGGTGCGGCCTGCGGCTGCAGTGCCAGCGCCGGCAGCAGGCGCTCGGGCTGGTACAGCGCATCGTCGGCACGCGGCTCGAACGGCACCGCGCCAACCAGCAGGCCCGGGCCGCCACGCTGCTGGGCAAAGAACTCCGAAACGCGTTCTGCCAACGTCGCCAGTGCACCGGCTGGCAACGTGGCGCGGCAACCGCGGGCGTGCACGTGCTGGCCGGCATGCCGCAGCAGGAACAGCGACGCGTCGTCGGTGCTCTCCTGTGGTGCTGGCGCAGCCTCCGGCCACGCGCCCTGCATCAGGGAATCGTTCATGGGATCTCCTTCATCCGATGCGCTGCGGCCAGCGCGCACAGCAACAGCAGCAGCGCGCCCACCAGCAGGTAAGGCAGGCTTGGCCCGCCGCGATACAACAGCGTGCCGAGCATCGGCCCGGCCACCATGCCCAGCCCTTGCGCGGCCGCCACGGTGCCTGCGGCGGCGCCCTGCTCGTGCGCCTCTACCGCATCGGCGGCCAGCGCCTGGAACGAGGGGAATACGAAGCCCATGCCGAACGCAGCCAGCGCATACGCCGCAGGCAATTGCCAGGCCTGCTGCACGCCCGCCACCGAAGTGAAGCCGATGCCGGAAATGAGAGCGCCGAGGACGATCCAGCGACGTGGATGCACCTCCAGCTTCATCACCAGCGCCTGCGCCAGGATCAGGCCGACGCCAACGGCGGTGAGTGCAATGCCGGCCATGCGCGCACCGGTCGCCGCATCCAGACCCAGGCGATCAATTGCGAAGAAGCCGACCGTGACCTGCGCGATAGTCACCGAGACCATGGCGATGAACGCTGCCAGCTGCGGCAGGCACAGGCGCGCGTCGAGGCGGCTCATCGGCGTGCGGCGCTGTGCGGACGCGCCCACCACGGGCGGTGTAGCCGGCAGCCGCCAGGCCAGCAATGCCAGTGCCAGCAACGGCAGCAGCGCGGCCACGTACAGCGCCAGCGACAGGTTCGTATAGGCCAGCCAGCCCGCGGCAGCCGGGCCGAGCACCATGCCCAGCGCGTTGGCACTGCCCAGGCGGGCGAGGAATTTTGCACGCTGTCCGGTGGGTGCCCTGTCGGCGATCAGCGCCGCTGCGGTAGGAGGCACAGCCGCGTAGAACAGGCCGATCAGGCCACGCGCACCGACCAGCACCAGCACTGACACCAGCACCGGCGGCACTGCCTGCAGGGCGACATCGATGAACACCGCCAGCGCGATATAGACCACGGTGTAGGCGCTCATCGCCAGCATCAGCACGCGTTTGCGGCCGATGCGGTCGCTGAGCTGGCCCCAGGGGCGCGCGGCCAGCATCCACAGCACGCCTGCGGCGGTGACCGACAGGCCGGCATGCCACTCGGACAGGCCGAGCATGCGGACCACCGGGCCGATCACAGCGACAAAGGACATCATCGCCATGGTGCCGATCAGGGCAGCCAACACCAGCGCCGGCAAGCCGGGAACGACGGGACGTGCGTGCATGAAACACCAGCCGTAACAGGAAAGGATTGGCCGGGCGCGTCTGCACGCCCCGCCCGGCACCCGCCCCACTCAGGACCGGATGCCACCCTCAAATGATAACGGCTCGTATTTGCATTTGATACCCATTCTCTTGAATGGGCATGCAACAGTGGGTTCAGCGCATTGCACGCAGGCCCAGCAGGCCACGGCGCTTGAACCACCACTCCAGCGGCAGCGTCACCAACGGCGGGATGGCCGCCAGCAGGGCCAGGGCACTGGCCCACCACGGCCAGCGCAGGCGCACCGCTGCGAACAGGGTGACCGCCACGTACACCAGGAAGGCCACGCCGTGCAGGGGCCCGAACAGCTTCACCAGCGCCACGTTGGTCATGGGACCGTATTTCATCCACATGCCGATGAGCAGGCCGGCCCAGGTCACGGCCTCGATGAAAGCGACCGCTGCGAACAGGCGTCCGGTCGGGTGCATGGGGGAACGTTGGGTCACGCGGGGCTCCGGCATCGGGGTATCAAATGCGAATGATACGCAGATGCACACCCCATGTAGAGCCGAGCCGTGCTCGACTGCTGGAACGTGTGCACCAAGGTGGACACCTACCGGAGCATATGTGGCAGCACCTGCTCTCCAATTTCGCGCAGCACCGCGTCCATCGGTCGCCCGTTGTCGACCAGGTTGAACATCACATGCGCCACGCCCTGCACATGTACGCGCAGCAGGTAGTCACGCAAGCCGTCGCGGCCGACCTTCAGGCCCAGTGGCAGCGGCTCGGGCGGTGCCTGCGGATCGGCCTGCAGATCCAGCAGCATCGACTGCACGAACGGCTTGCCTGGCCCAGCGCCTTGCGCCTGCGCCTGTTGCCACAGGCCGATGCGCCCTTCCTGCGCGGCCTCTTCGCGGTGATAGGTGGCCCAGCCTTCGGCTTCGCGCGCGATCCACTGCAGGCTCTGTCGCGCGGTACCCACCACCAGCATCGGAATGCGCGTGGTTGGCGCTGGCAATACATCGAAGCCGCCGGTGGCCTGCCGCACCGAAGCCCGTTCCTCCGCATCGGGGGACAGCGCGGCACGCAACAGCGACCAACGCTCACGGAACGTCGCCGCCCTGCCCTCCAGGTCTTCGCCGAATGCCGCGAACTCTTCCAGCCGATCGCCCGACCCCAGGCCCAGCACGAAGCGTCCGTCGCTGATCCGGTCCAGGCTCAACGCCGACTTCGCCACCTGCAGCGGATGGCGCAACGGCAGCACAATGGCTGCGCTGCCAACGGCGATGCGTTCGGTTGCGGCAGCCAGCATGCCCAACCACAGGAACGGATCGTCCAGCGCGCTGGCTGCCGCATCTGGTCCCTGCGGCACCATCAACGGCACGTCGCGCGTCCACAGCGCGGCAAAGCCGAGGTCATCGGCCAGCCGCGCGATGCGCCTGGCTTCGCCCAGATCGGCCAGCCCGTGTGCTGCCACGGGCGTCATCAGGCCCAGGCTCAGGCCCTGTTGCGGAAACAGGGCAGCGTAAGCGGGATTGAAATCATTCATGCCCGCAGCTTAGCGTGCAGGCATGCGGCAACGATGACGCGCCGCCCACCACGGGAAGAACACTGCATGCCGAAGATCCGCCCTGCCCACGCCGATGACCTGCCCGCGATCAGCGCGGTGTGCCTGGCCGCATTCAACGCGGCGGTCGCGCCCTCGCTCAGTGCAACCGGCGTTGTCACCTTCGGCAGTGTCGCTGCGGCAGATGCCTTCGGCGCACGCCTGCTGGGCGACAACCACATCCTGGTGGCCGAACACGAAAACCGTATCGTCGGTGTGATCGAACTGAAGGAAGGCCGGCATCTTGCGATGCTGTTCGTCGATCCCACCTGCCAGGGCCAGGGCATCGGCCATGCCTTGTTCGAGGCGGTGCTGCCGCTGGTGCGCGAGCCGGTCCTGACCGTGCGCGCCTCGCTCAATGCAGTGCCAACCTACCGGCGCTACGGCTTCGTGCCGGACGGCGATGTCGGCGAGTTCAATGGGCTGGTGTATCAGCAGATGGTGCGGGCAGCGGCCTGAGGGCATCCGCCCGGCAATGCCCGGCGGGCGTCATGCCCTGCTGCACGCCCGTCATGAGCAAACTGAATCAGCAGGCTCCCCGGCCGTTCCTACAATGGCCTGTCACCCTGCCCTTCGAGATGCTGCCGATGCGCGTCGCGCTTTCCGTGTTGCTGCTGGCTTCGGCGCTGAGCGCCTGCACCCCGGCCCCGGTTTCCACCGCCAACTCCGCCGAGGCACCCGCACCGGCCACGGCCATCGCCTGGCGCCAGGGCGATGTGGACGATGCCTTCGCTGAGGCCGCCGACAGCGGCAAGCCGGTGCTGCTGTACTGGGGCGCGGTCTGGTGCCCGCCGTGCAACCAGCTCAAGGCCGGCCTGTTCAAGGACCCCGCCTTCATCGCGCTGACCGGCAAGTTCGTGCCGGTCTATCTGGATGGCGACGAGGAAGGTGCGCAGGCCTGGGGCGAGCGCTTCGGCGTGCGTGGTTACCCGACCCTGATCGTGCTCGACCCGGAGCGTAACGAAATCACCCGTGTGGCCGGTGGCAACGACGCCGCCGAACTGACCCGTGCACTGACCGTGGCCGCCGGCCGTCGCAGCGCGGTCGCCGCTACGCTGGCCACCGCGCTCGCCACGCCGGACAGGCTGGCCGCCGAGGATTGGCAGGTGCTGGGCGACTACGGCTGGGAAGTGGACGCCAATCGCCTGGCCGGCGAGCGCAAGAGTGCCGACGTGCTGCGCCAGCTTGCCAGGACCGCACCGGATGCCGCCCTGCAGCGCCGCTTCGCCCTGCTGGCACTGGCTACTGCGGAAAAGCCGGATGCACCGCCCACCGAGGTGCGTGAACTGTTGCAGGCCGTGCTGGCGCAGCCGGCCGAAGTCCGCCGCAACCGTGAGTTGCTGGGCTATGCAGGCGCGCAGCTGGTCAAGCAGGCCAGTGCAGGGCCGGCCACCAGCAACACGCTGGGGCAGCAGCTGCTCGTCGCGCTGGAGCGCGCAGACGCCGAGCGCGGCGACCGCGCCGACGACGCATTGTCGCGTGCGCTGACCGAAGTATCCCTTGCCCGCCAGCAGCAGCCGAAGGGTGTACTGCCCGCCGCGCTGGTTGATCGGGTCAAGCAGCGCGTGGCTGCTGCAGACGCGGCCTCCACTGATGCGCATGCGCGCCAGGCCACGATCAGCAGCGCGGTCTACGCACTGCGCCAGGTCGGTGACGACGCCGGTGCCGAGTCGCTGTTGCTGGCGGAACTGAAGCGCAGCGAGCAGCCCTATTACTACATGCCCGAACTGGCCGAACTGGCCGAGCAGCGCGGCGACACCGCCGGTGCGCTGGAGTGGCTGAAGCGCGCCTACGACGGCGCGCAGGGCCCGGCAACCCGCGTGCAGTGGGGCGTGCTGTATGTGGAAGGCCTGCTGAAGCTGGCACCGGACGATGCACCACGCATCGAGCAGGCGACCGCCTCGCTGATCGCCGAACTGGAGGCACAGCCGTCGGGCTACCACCAGCGCACCCGCCAACGCTTCGAGCGCCTGGCCGGGCAGTTGAAGGCGTGGAGCGGCAAGCACCAGGGTGCGGAGACGCTGGCGCGGTTGCAGCAGCGGATGCAGCAGGCCTGCGGTGACCAGGTGGATGGTGCCTGCAAGGATTGGTTGAGTTGATGAAGGCTCGGGTTCTGGTAGTGGCGGGCGCCCGGCCGCCC
>NZ_JASJSI010000110.1:0-13693 GCF_030237085.1 Stenotrophomonas maltophilia group sp. Smal32 | reverse complement strand
GCCTCTCCACAAACAAAAACGCCCGGCGCGGGGCCAGGCGTTCCTGCACTAACAAGGAGCGAAGACTTACGCCACCGTCGACGCCCGCAGCGCAGCAATGCGCTCTTCCAGCGGCGGATGGCTCATGAACAGCTTCTTCGCGGTCGAACCGGCAATACCGAATGCAGCGATCTGCGTCGGCAGCGTGCTCTGGCCGTGGTTCAACTGCAGGCGCTCCAGCGCGGCGATCATCTTCTGGCGGCCAGCCAGCGAGGCACCGCCTGCATCGGCGCGGAACTCGCGGTGGCGCGAGAACCACATCGCGATGATGGTGGCGAACAGGCCGAATACCATCTCCAGCACGAACACGATGATGAAGTAGGCGAAGCCACGGCCGCCGCCTTCGCGGTTGCCCGACAGCGCGCTGTCGATGATGCCGCCGACCACGCGGGCCAGCACGATCACGAAGGTGTTCAGCACACCCTGCAGCAGCGCCATGGTGATCATGTCACCGTTGGCGACGTGGGCGATCTCATGGCCCAGCACCGCTTCGGCCTCGTCCTCGCTCATGTTGTGCAGCAGGCCGGTGGACACCGCCACCAGCGCGTTGTTGCGGTTGGCGCCGGTGGCGAAGGCGTTGATCTCCGGGCCATCGTACACAGCGACTTCCGGCATGCCGATGCCGGCGGCCTTGGCCTGGCGCTCGACCGTGGCCAGCAGCCAGCGCTCGGTCTGGTTGCGCGGCTCGGTAATCACCACCGCACCGGTGGAGCGCTTGGCCATCCACTTGGACAGCAGCAGCGAGATAAGCGAGCCACCAAAACCAAAGATCGCGGCCATGACCAGCAGGCCACTCATCTGGTTCGAACTGACCCCCAGCAACGACATCACGATGCTGGCGAGGATCAGGACCGCGAAGTTGGTCGCCAGGAACAGGGCAATGCGGGTAAACATGGGAAAATCCGGCTCGGAAGGGGGCGATACCGGTCAATTTGCGGTGTGGTCAGCTTGAATTCAAGCGCCAACCTGACCGACGATTCAGCCAGCATGATCTCCCCCACTCCCTGCGGCCGCTTCGCGCCCTCGCCGACCGGCCTGCTTCACCCCGGATCCCTGCTCGCCGCCTTCGGCAGCTGGCTGCTTGCACGCCATCACGGTGGCCTGTGGCGGCTGCGCATCGAAGACGTCGACCCACCGCGCACTGTGCCCGGTGCCGCCGAGGCACAGCTGCAGGCGCTGGCGGCATTCGGCCTGGTCCACGATGGCCCGATCGTCTGGCAGAGCGCGCGCGGCGACGCCTACCAGGCCGTGCTGGACGTGCTGCTTGCCAGCGACCAGGCCTTCGTCTGCCACTGCAGCCGCAGCGACCTGACTGCCAGCGGCGGCATCCACCATCGTTGCGTCGCCCGGCAATCTCGACCGGACCCCGCCGTCCGCTTCCGCGTGCAACCGGGCAGCATCGTGCGCTTCACCGATGGCCTGCGTGGACCGCAGCAGCAGGACGTGCATGCCAAGGTCGGCGACTTCGTGCTGCGCCGTGCGGATGGCTGCTGGGCCTACCAGCTGGCAGTCGTGGTCGATGACGCCGCACAGGGCGTGACCGAGGTGGTGCGCGGCGCCGACCTGCTCGACTCTACCGCACGGCAGATCCTGCTGCAGCAGGCACTGTGCCTGCCAGTACCGCGCTACTGGCACCTGCCGCTGCTGCTGGATACGCCGGGCCACAAACTTTCCAAGTCGCTGGCCGCACTGCCGGTGGACAGTTCGCGCCCGCTGCCGGTGCTGCGCCAGCTTTGGCAGCTGCTCGGCCAGGCACCCGGGGCACTGGAACCTGCGCACGATCTGGACACGCTGCTGGCGGCCGCCCGGCAGGCCTTCGACCCGGCGCGGCTGCCACGTGCCGACATCCTGCTGCCACCCGGCGCACTTTCCGCGCCGATGTTGCAGAATCCCCCCTCCCCCACCTGATTTCCGGACAGCATCCCATGACATCTCGCGTCGCACTGGTCACCGGCGGAACCGGCGGCATCGGCACCGCCATCTGCCAGCGCCTGGCCGACCAGGGCCACCGGGTCGCCACCAATTACCGCGACGAGGGCAAAGCCCGCACCTGGCAGCAGGCGATGGCCGAACGCGGTTACAGCGTGTCGATCTTCCCGGGTGATGTCTCCGATCCGGACAGTGCCGAAGCACTGGTACGTGCAGTCGAGGCCGAACTGGGCCCGGTCGAGATCCTGGTCAACAATGCCGGCATCACCCGCGACACCACCTTCCATCGCATGCGCGCGGACCAGTGGCACGATGTGATCAACACCAACCTCAATTCGGTGTTCAACGTCACCCGCCCAGTCATCGAGGGCATGCGCCGGCGGGGCTGGGGCCGGGTCATCCAGATCAGCTCGATCAACGGCCTGAAGGGCCAGTACGGCCAGGCCAACTACGCGGCTGCCAAGGCCGGCATGCATGGCTTCACCATCTCGCTGGCCCGCGAGAACGCCGGCTTCGGCATTACCGTCAACACCATTTCGCCCGGCTACGTGGCCACCGACATGGTGATGGCGGTGCCGGAAGAAGTGCGCGCCAAGATCGTCGCCGACATTCCCACCGGGCGCCTCGGCAAGCCGGAGGAAATCGCTTACGGCGTGTCCTTCCTGGTCGCAGAGGAAGCCTCGTGGATCACCGGCAGCAACCTGGACATCAATGGCGGCCACCATATGGGTTGGTAAGCGGCGCTGGCGGCCGCAGCGGCGCACATCCGCAGCCCCTGCCAATGGTCATGCTGCGCAGCACGCAAACCCTTGTTGCGCAACATGATCCCCCGTGAAAGCCAAGCCTGGCGGGGGCTGAGGCGGTTGCAACGGCTGCTGCACTGCGCCATGCTGCGCATCTACTGTGACGAGTGACCGCTTCAATGGCTGCGACCCGCATCATCAAGAAGTATCCGAACCGCCGTCTCTACGACACCGAGATCTCCAGCTACATCACCATCGAGGACGTGCGCCAGCTGATCCTGGACGGTGAAGACTTCGAAGTCCGTGACGCCAAGAGCGGCGACGACCTCACCCGTTCGGTGCTGCTGCAGATCATCGCCGACCAGGAACAGGACGGCGAACCGATGCTGTCCACCCAGCTGCTGAGCCAGCTGATCCGCTTCTATGGCGACTCCCTGCAGGGCTTCATGGGCAATTACCTGGAGCGCAGCATGCAGGTCTTCCTGGACCAGCAGCAGCAGTTCCGCCAGCAGATGGGCAACCTGCTGGGGCAGACCCCGTGGGCGATGATGAACCAACTGACCGAGCGCAACCTGGAGCTGTGGCAGGAATTCCAGCGCAGCATGGGCACCGGTTTCGGTGGTCCGCGGCCGGGTGGCACAGGTACCGGCACCGGTACCGGCAACAAGCCCAACGAACCCGGCACCGGTACTGGCACCGGCGGCAAGACCCGCCGCTGAGCCGCTGTACCGTCGGATGCGAAAACGGCGCGCCCGATGGCGCGCCGTTTCGTTTTGTGCCCCCGGCGGAGCATCAACGTTTCGCCTTGCACCCCGTGCATACGCGTTCGACCTTGTAGCCCTTCGCCTTCAGCTTCTCGACCACGCCGTCACTGCCCAGCAGGTGCAGCGTACCGACCACCACCAGCGTGCCACCCTGCCCGGCCTGCAGGTACGGCAGCAGCTTCGGTACCCACGCATCGTTGCGCCCGGTGTTGATGCGCTGGTAAAGCTGCGGGTACTGCTGGCGCATTTCCGCGGCCATCTTCGTCCACAACACGCGCTCATCGCCGCGCCGCCATGCGTCGTGCAGCTGGCGTGCCTGCTCATCGCCCTTGCCCGCCTGGTCCAGCGCCTCGGACAGCATCTGCCGCTGCTCCTGCACGGTCATGCCGTCGAGCATGCCGATCTGGGTATCGATGTCTTCCAACCCAGCGGTCTTGCGGCCGGTCTTCTGCGCGCGCTCCATGAAATGACGGTCCAGGCCCAGCGCCGGGTCCAGGCCCATCTTCTGCATCTGCCCGACCGAAATGCTCAGGCCGACGAACCAGGGCTTCATGCCCTGCATCTGCGCCAGCGGAAGCTTGTTCCCGGATGCAAACGCCTGCAGCTTCTGCCAAGTGGCCGCGTCAAGATCGCGCTTGAGCTCGCTGCCATCGGTGCGCACTGCAGCCTGCACCATGCGACTGGCCAGCTGCGGCGACTGCATGTCCTCCGGCGACAGTTCGAACACGACCCGCTTCGAAGCCTCGAAGGCCTGCTCGACGTCGGGCGACAGCGGGTAGTCCTGCGGCTTCAACAGGTGGAATGATCCAAGCAGGTACACGCGTGAATCACCCGGGCCGGTCACCTTCCACAGCAGTGGCACCGGCGGCTTGGCTGCCGCCGTGGCAGCGGCGTCGGCGGCCGGTGCATTGCGCGCCGGTGCCAGCGGTGCGATTGCAAGCGCTGCCATCAGCAGCGTTGCACGGAACAGTTGCTTCAACGGCATCTCAGCCTTCTCCTTCAGACAGGTGGTAGGCCTTCTCGCCCGCTTCCATGCGCAGGTCCAGCCGGTTCTCCGGCGGCGCCAGCGGGCACGTGGCATAGGCGGTGAATGCGCACGGCGGGTTGTAGGCATGGTTGAAATCGATGCGTACCGTGCCGTCGGCAGAGGGTGCATCGGTATCCAGGTAGCGCCCGGCCGGATAACTGCCGCGGCCACTGGTGCGGTCGGCAAAGATCAGGAACAGCGGCTGCCCGGTGGCTCCGATCGCCTCCAGCCGCCATGTGCGGCCATCGCGTTCGAATTCGACCGCGCCCGCATTGGGCATCTCGGTGGTCAGGCCGGTGATGTCGACGATGGGCAGGGTCTTGCCCGCCGGATGCGGGATGAAGCGTGCCTGCACCTGCCAGTCCGGACCACCTGGCCAATACTCCAGCCCGGCGAAATCACGGCGCGCCTGCGCATCGGCATGTTTGACCCGCAGCGCATCGCGCGGCCCGCGCCGGATGATGCTGAGCTGGCCTTTGCCACCGTCGAAGGCCAGCAGCGTCGGCTGCGGATCCTTGTCGGTGTCGACGCGGATACGACCACGCACCGGTTGGCCGTCATGGCTGACGTCCACACCGTCTTCGGGCGTGAACCACCACTGGCCGCCCTCGCGACGCAGCAGGCCCAGCTTGTCCGGGCCGACCGTCAGGCGGATGCCATTGGTGGCACCACTGCCGACGAAGTGTGATTTGTTCTGCAGCCAGTGCAGGCCGACCAGGGCCGTCCAGCCATCGGGCCGGGTCAGGTCCTGGTAACGGGCCACCCGCCATTGCTGCTGCGCGGCCGCATAGGCCGGATCTTCAGCGACCTTCGGCGCCGGCGGTGTCGCCGGGCTGCACGCGGCCAACAGCAAGGCGGCCAGCAGGCCGCCCATTCCCCGATAACGCATCGATGCTCCCCTCAACGTCCGCGCAGGAACCAGCGGTCGATTTCCGCCAGCGAAAAACGGGCCCAGGTCGGCCGGCCGTGGTTGCACTGGCCGGACCGCTCGGTGATTTCCATGTCGCGCAGCAGCGCGTTCATTTCCGGCACGGTCAGGCGCCGGTTGGCACGCACCGCACCGTGGCAGGCCATGGTCGACAGCAGTTCGTCACGTGCGCTGGCCACGCGGCGGCTCTGGCCATGCTCGCGCAGGTCGGTCAGCACGTCGCGCAGCAGCCCTTCCGGTTCGGCATGCGCCAACAGCGCTGGAATGCTGCGCACATGCAGCGATCCGGGGCCGGCACGGGTCACCTCGAAACCGAGCGCCGCCAACGTCTCGGCTTCACTTTCGGCCGTGTCGGCCTCGCGCTCGCCCACTGCCAGCGTGATCGGCACCAGCAGCGGCTGCGACTGCAGGCCGATACCGTCGTGCGCGTTCTTCAGGCGCTCGTAGCCGATGCGCTCGTGCGCGGCATGCATGTCGACCACGATCAGGCCTTCTGCGTTCTCCGCCAGAATGTAGATGCCATGCAGCTGCGCGATCGCATAGCCCAGCGGCGGCACACCGGCATCGGCACTGGTGACCGGCAGTCCGTTCTCGGTGGGCATCGGCGGCAGCGCCGCCCCGCGTTCGGCACCGGCCGGCGTGGCATACAGCGCGGCGTAGGCCGCCGGCGCATCAGCCACCTGCAGCCCAAGGGGTTGCTGCGGGCGCCAGCCGGAAAAACCGCCACCACCGCCGCCTGAGCCGGCACCGGGCGCAGGCCCACGCACCAGCCCGAAACCCGACGCGCCTACGCTCGATGCCATCGCCGCAGCAGCGGCGTCCCCCGCAGGCACCGGACCGGCCCCGATCTCCTGCGCCGACATGCCGGCACGGGTGTCGGCCAGCGCATCCTTCAGCGTGCGGTAGACGAAGTCATGCACCAGCCGCGAATCACGGAAGCGCACTTCATGCTTGGCCGGGTGCACATTGACGTCGACCCGGGTCGGGTCGAGCTCAAGGAAAAGCACATAGGCCGGCTGGCGGCCGTGGTACAGCACATCGCCGTAGGCCATCTTCACCGCATGGGCGACGCTGCGGTCGCGCACCGAACGGCCGTTGACGTACAGGTACTGCTGGTCGGCACTCGCGCGTGAATAATGCGGCTGCGCGATCCAGCCATGCAGGCGCAGGCCCGCGCCACTGTGGTCCACGCGCACAGCCTGGTTGGCGAAGTCCTCGCCCAGCGTTTCGGCCAGCCGCGCATCGGAATACAGGTCGCCCGGCTTGTAGCGGCGCGAGGCCTTGCCGTTGTGCGACACGCGCAGCTCGACATCCGGTCGCGCCAGCGCCAGCGACCGCAGCCATTCTTCGATATGGCCCAGTTCGGTACGCTCGGCGCGCAGGAACTTGCGTCGCGCCGGTACGTTGTAGAACAGCTCGCGCACTTCCACCGTGGTGCCCGGCGCATGCGCGCGCGGTGTCACTTCGCCGATCTTGCCGCCTTCGATCTGCAGCGCCGATCCGTGTTCGTCATGCGCGCGACGCGAGGACAGGGTGAAGCGGCTGACCGAGGCAATCGAGGGCAGTGCTTCACCACGGAAACCGAGCGTGGCCACCGATTCGAGGTCGTCGAGGTCGGCGATCTTGCTGGTGGCATGGCGCGATACCGCCAGTGGCAGCTGTTCCGGTGCGATGCCACTGCCGTTGTCGCGGATGCGGATCAGGCGGACACCGCCCTCTTCCAGGTCGATGTCGACACGGCTGGCGCCGGCATCGATCGCGTTCTCGACCAGTTCCTTGACCACCGATGCTGGACGTTCGACCACTTCGCCGGCGGCGATCTGGTTGATCAGGATTTCCGGCAACGGCCGGATCGGACGCGGGCCGGGCGCGCTCATGGGAGAGGATGGGCAGCAGACTTCATGGGTCGATGATAGCGGAGCCACACGCCCGCCGGGCATGGCACGGCGCTACACGGCGCGCGGAACGGCTTACTTGCTGCCGCCGGCCATGGTCCCGGCGGCGTCGATCTCGGCCTGGGCACGGGCCGCGTACAGCGTCCCCGGCGGTGGCTGGCGGCTGAAGAAGGTGTGCACACCGTCAAGCACGGCACCGGCAATCTTGCGCTGGTAGGCCGGATCGATCAGGCGGCGCTCTTCGTCCGGGTTGGAGATGAACGCGGTTTCCACCAGCATGGCCGGCATGTCCGAGGTGCGCAGCACGGCGAAGTTGGCGCGTTCGATGTTCGGCTTGTGGTTGTTGCCGATCCGCTTCAGGCCGCCCAGCACGTGGCCGGCGGCGTCTTCGGAGGCCTTCATGTAACCGCTCTGGGCCAGGTCCAGCAACACGTTGGCGAGCGTGCCCTCGGTCTGCTGCAGGCGCACGCCACCCACCAGATCGGCCGCGTTTTCCTTGTCCGCCAGCCAGCGGGCGCGCTGCGAAGAAGCACCCTTGGTCGACAGCACATAGACCGACGAGCCAGTGGCCGAACGGTTTTCGGCCGCATCGGCGTGGATCGAAATGAAGATGTCGGCCTTGTTCGCACGCGCCTTCTGCGCACGCATCGGCAGCGGGATGAACACGTCGCTGTCGCGGGTCAGATAGGCCTTCAGGCCCGGCGTGGCGTTGACCTGGCGGGCAAGCTCACGGGCCACAGCGAGGGTGACATCCTTTTCGCGCTTGCCGGTCGGGCCGATCGCGCCCGGATCCTGGCCACCGTGACCGGGATCGATGGCGACCACCAGATGACGCATGCCGGCCTGCATGCGGATGCGCGAGGCATCACTGGGCATGGCCGGACGCGGCGGTTCCACCGACGTCGGTGCCGGTGCCGGTACGGTCGCCGGCGGCGTGGTCACCACGGCGGCGGTGCGCTGGCCGGCGAGGATCGCGGCCGGCGAGGAAGAAGGCGAGCTGCTGGCCACGGTACCGGCAGCCGCAACCTGGGCCGGTGCGGTGGACGGCGCCGGGGTCGGCGTGGCCGGTGCGGCGGCGGTGGCACTGGCCTGCTGCCGCACCTGCGCGGTCAGCAGCGCGGTCGCACGCGCGGCATCGGTACGCGACTGCGCGCTTTCGGCCGGGGTCGGCGCGGGCGTGGCCACCGGTGCCTGCGGCTGCACCGCCGGCGTCACTGCAGGACGGCTGGCGGCCACGGCCGGGCCATCGCCCGGCCATTCGATCACCAGCTTGGATTCATTGCCCTCGCGCTGCATCTGCGGGCGGAACGGCGCCACCGATTCAGCGAGGTCGAAAACAACACGGAAGGTCCCCGGCACCGGCTGTCCGGTACGCACCGCCGTAACCACGCCCTGCGCGGCCGGCATCTTCAGGTTGCGTATGGCACTGGAGTCCGGGAAATCGACCACCAGGCGGTTCGGTCCGGCCAGCGACAGGGTCTTGTAACCGCCACTACCGACCAGCGAAATCTCGGCACGGGTGCCGGTGGCGCCCGTATTCAGCAGAACCTGGCGGACCTCACCGGCCCACGCACTGACGCTCGCCAGACCCAGTCCGACGGCAGCACAGATGGCGATGAGACGGTTCCCCGGGCGCATGGCTCAGGATTCAATCACCGCGCTGAACGGAATGCAACACCTTTTTCCTTAATAATCCGTAACCTGCCGGTGTTTGTTCTCGTCAGCCGACAGAAATGGCCTGCAAGTCGCCCCCTTGAGGGAGCCGTTTCAGCCATTCATTCCCGACGTCGCTGGCCCCAGTGAGACGCACGCGGCGTCCCTGACCTTCGATTTCCAGCGCTACCACCAGATCGGTCGGTGGCAACGCGCCGGCGCCCCGCTCGGGCCATTCGACCAGCCACAACACCGCGCTGCCCTCATCCAGGCCAAGGAAATCCAGCTCGCCGGCCTGGCCGATGCGATACAGGTCCAGGTGCCAGGCCTCGCCGCCACTGGCCAGCGGATAGCGCTCGACCAGGGTATAGGTCGGGCTGCGGATGGCACCCTGCACACCCAGCGCGCGCAACAGTGCACGGGCGGTGGTGGACTTGCCGGCACCGAGGTCGCCGCGCAGTTCGATCAGCGCCTGCGGCGGTCGGGTCGCCGCCAGCCACTGCCCGAGCAGCTCGGTTGCGTCGCTGTCGGCAAGGAAGAAATCAGTCATGAAGAGCGTTCCGGGTTGGCCAGTCGCCGCAGCGGCACCAGCAGATCAGTGGGAAGCAGGCCGCGTGCGCCGTCGGCGGCCGCAGCGTCGCCAGCGAGCGCATGCAGCAGTGCACCAGCGGCGGCAGCGTCGAAGGCGGCCAGCCCCTGCGCGCGCAGGCTGGCAATGATGCCGGTGAGCAGGTCGCCCATGCCGCCCACGGCCATGCCGGGATTGCCTGCAGCGATCAGTCGGGGCGCCTGCCCTGGAGCCGTTACGATGCTGCCCGCGCCCTTCAGCACCACCACGGCGTGGAAGCGTTCGGCCAACGCCTGCGCACAGCGGTAGCGATCGGCCTGGATGTCGGCGGTACTGCACCCGAGCAGGCGCGCGGCCTCGCCCGGGTGTGGCGTAAGGATGGCGCCCGGTAGCGCGCGCGGATCCTGCGCCAGCAGATTCAGTGCATCGGCATCAACCACCAGCGGTTTGTCGCCAGCCAGCACCCGCGCAAACAGTGCGTGCGCCCATTCGTCCTGGCCCAGGCCGGGGCCGATCGCCACCACCCTGGCCTTGTCCAGCAGCGCCGGCAGCACATCGCCATCTTCAAGCGCATGGGTCATGGCCTCGGGCAGCCGAGCCAGCAACGGGCCGACGTGATCGCGCCGGGTGCCCAGGCTCAACAACCCCGCACCGGCACGCAGTGCCGCTTCGGCTGCCATTGCGATGGCCCCGCCGCTGCCATGGTTGCCGCCGACGCACAGCACGTGCCCGGATTCGCCCTTGTGGGTATTGGCGCGGCGTGGTGGCAGCAGTGCCGGCAAACGCGCCTGTGTCCAGTGCTCCGCGGCGGGCGATGCGCCCTGCCATGCAGCCGCTGGCAGCTGCAGCGGTGCCAGCGCCTTCTGCCCGCAATGATCCAGCGCATCCCCGGTATACAGGCCGCGATGCGCCACGATGAACTGCAGGGTCAGTGCGGCGTTCACCGCCACACCCGGCACCGCGCCGCGGTCGGCATCCACGCCACTGGGGACGTCCAGCGCCAGCACCGGTGCTGCCTGCGCATTGACGGCGGCGATCAGCGCCTGCGCCGCGCCTTCGGGCGCGCGGTCGAAGCCCAGCCCGAACAGGGCATCGACCCAGATATCCGCCTCGGGCAAGGCCCCATCGAATTCCATGACAATGCCGCCGTCGGACTTGAAATCCGATGCTGCACGCTGTGCCAGCACGGTTGAAGGTGGCTTGCCCGGCAAGGCGATCACCGTCACCGCGCGCCCCGCCTGCCGTGCATGGCGGGCCAGCACCAGGCCGTCGCCGCCGTTGTTGCCCGCTCCGACCACCACGCCGATCCGCCGCGCCTGCGGCCAGTGCTGCAGCAGGCACTGCCAGGCGGCCTGGCCGGCCTGCGCCATCAGGCCCCAGCCGCCATCGGCAGCCAGTGCCGAGGCCTGCGCATCAAGCGCACGCGCAGCGACGGAATCGAACAGATCGGCAAGGTTGGCCATGCAGGGATTTTATACTGGTGCACATGTCCCCCGCCCCCACCCCTGTCGATCCGGCCCAGGCCGTGCAGCGCATCCGCGAACTGGCGCGTGCGCATGGCTTCCAGCGCTGCGGTATCGCCGGCATCGAGCTGGGCGAGGATGAGGCGCACCTGGCCGACTGGCTGGGCCAGGGCCTGTACGGCACGATGGACTGGATGGCGCGCCACGGCACCCTGCGCGCGCGTCCCGCCGAGCTGCTGCCCGGCACGGTGCGGGTGATCTCGGTAGGCATGGACTACAGCCACAAGGACGACACCGAAGCCTGGGCCACCCTGGCCGATCCCGGCCGCGCCTACGTGGCGCGCTACGCGCTGGGCCGCGACTACCACAAGCTGATGCGCAACCGGCTGCAGAAGCTGGCCACGCAGATCAACGACGAAGTGGCGCCGCTGGGCTACCGCGTGTTCGTCGATTCGGCCCCTGTGCTGGAACGCGCACTGGCGCGCAACGCCGGGCTGGGCTGGATCGGCAAGCACACCTGCCTGATCGATCGCCACGGCGGTTCGTGGTTCTTCATCGGCGAGATCTACATCGACATCCCGCTGCCGATCGATACCCCGGCCACTGCGCACTGCGGCACCTGCACGCGTTGCATCGATGTCTGCCCGACCCAGGCCATCACTGGCCCGCAGCGTCTGGATGCGCGGCGCTGCATTTCCTACCTGACCATCGAGCACGACGGCGCCATCCCCGAAGACATGCGGCCATTGATGGGCAACCGCATCTACGGCTGCGACGACTGCCAGCTGGTCTGCCCCTGGAACAAGTTCGCCAAGCGCACCGACGAAGCCGACTTCCGCGCACGCAACAACCTCGACACTGCCCGCCTGGACCAGCTGTTCGCCTGGGACGAAGCCGAGTTCCTGCGCCGCACCGAAGGCAGCCCGATCCGCCGCAGCGGCCATGAGCGCTGGCTGCGCAACATCGCCGTAGCACTGGGCAATGCGCCGACCACGGCCGAAACGCTGGCCGCACTGCACACCCGTGCCGACCATCCCTCAACCCTGGTGCGCGAACACGTGCAGTGGGCGCTGGGCCAGCACGCACCGCGCTGACGTGCGATCCTGAGCACCCGTTCCACCTGCCGCACGCCGTTCCCATGCAGCCACGCAACAACGACATCCTCACCCCCAGCCAGCTCAACACCCTGGCCCGTGACCTGCTGGAAGGCAGCTTCCCGGCGATCTGGGTCGAGGCCGAGCTTGGCAGCGTGGCGCGCCCCGCCTCCGGGCATCTCTACTTCACGCTGAAGGACGCGCGCGCCCAGCTGCGGGCGGCGATGTTCCGGATGAAGGCGCAGTACCTGAAGTTCGTGCCGCGCGAGGGCATGCGCGTGCTGGTGCGCGGCAAGGTGACCCTGTACGACGCCCGTGGCGAGTACCAGATGGTGCTGGACCACATGGAGGAAGCCGGCGAAGGCGCACTGCGCCGCGCATTCGAAGAGCTGAAGGCACGGCTGGAGGCCGAGGGCCTGTTCGACCCGGCACGCAAGCGGTCGATGCCTGCACACGTGCAGCGCCTGGCGGTGATCACCTCGCCCACCGGTGCCGCCGTGCGTGACGTGCTGAGCGTGCTGGCCCGCCGCTTCCCGCTGCTGGAAGTGGACCTGCTGCCGACCCTGGTACAGGGCAGCACGGCCGCCGCGCAGATCACCCGCCTGCTGCAGGCCGCCGATGCCAGTGGCCGCTACGACGTGATCCTGCTGACCCGCGGTGGCGGCTCACTGGAAGACCTGTGGGCGTTCAACGATGAAGCGCTGGCCCGCGCGATTGCGGCCAGCCACACGCCGGTGGTGTCGGCGGTGGGCCACGAAACCGACTTCAGCCTGAGCGACTTCGCCGCCGACCTGCGCGCGCCGACACCGTCGGTGGCCGCCGAACTGCTGGTGCCGGACCAGCGCGAACTGGCACTGCGCCTGCGCCGTACGGCGGCACGCATGGTGCAGCTGCAGCGGCACGCGATGCAGCAGGCGATGCAGCGTGCCGACCGAGCACTGCTGCGCCTCAACGCGCAGAGCCCACAGGTGCGACTGGATCTGCTGCGTCGCCGTCAGCTGGACCTGGGCCGGCGCCTGCATGCCGCGTTCAACCAGCAGCAGGAACGCCGTGCCGCGCGCCTGCGTCATGCAGCGGCGGTGCTGCGCGGGCACCATCCGCAGCGCCAGCTCGACGCGATGCAGCGCCGCCTCGCCGCCCTGCGTGGGCGTCCACAGGCTGCAATGCAACGCCGGCTTGAACGCGATGCACTGCGCCTGCGCGGGCTGGCGCGTTCGCTGGAGGCAGTCAGCCCGCTGGCCACCGTGGCCCGCGGCTACAGCATCCTCATCCGCAGCGACGACGGCACGCTGGTGCGGAAGGTCGACCAGGTGCAGCCAGGCGATGCGCTGCAGGCGCGCGTCGGCGACGGCGTGATCGACGTGCAGGTCAAGTAAGGGGTGTTCGGCAGGGCTGCGCCCTGCACCTGCAGAGGCTTCAAGCCAAGGCAACGTCAACGTCAAAAGCGAGCATTCCGTGGGATGGCGGGGGGGGGGGGGGGGGGGGGGGGGGGGGGGGGGGGGGGGGGGGGGGGGGGGGGCGGGGCGCGGGGGGGGGGGGGGCCGCGGGGGGGGGGGGGCCGCCCCCCCCCGCTGTTCCGGCGTGCGTCGG
>NZ_JASJSI010000010.1:0-69375 GCF_030237085.1 Stenotrophomonas maltophilia group sp. Smal32 | reverse complement strand
ACACCGAGCCATGAAACGCTGTTGCTGTTGCTGTTGCTGTTGCTGTTGCTGTTGCTTTCGATGTTGCTCGCAAGCAGTCGCGGCCGCAGGCCGCGCGGAACACTCACAGATGCCGCAGTTCCTGCTTCAACGTCGCCACGCAGCGGCGGCTGACTTCCAGCGGCTGCTTGCCATGCCGCAGCACCGCCTGCACCTGCCCGCCCGTACCACGGCGCAGCTCCACCAGCTCGTGACGCGCCACCAGGCAGTTGCGATGGATGCGGATGAAACGGCTGGCGAACTCCTCCTCCAGCGATTTCAGCGACTCCTCGATCAGGTCTTCGCCGCGCGCATGGTGCACCACCACGTACTTCTCTTCGGCCTGCAGGTAATGAATGTCGTCCAGCGGGATCAGCCGCAGGCTGCCACGCAGGCGTGCGCACAGCATGCTGCGGGCCTGCTGCCCGCCGCTGTCCTGGGGCTGGCCATCGCGGCCGGCCAGGAACGTGCGTGCGCGAGCGATCGCCGCGGCCAGGCGCTCGGCGCGGACCGGCTTCATCAGGTAATCGATCGCCGCCGCTTCAAAGGCCGACAGGGCGTGCGCGTCGTAAGCGGTGCAGAACACCACCGCCGGCCGTGGCTCGAAGCTGGCCAGGTGGCGCGCCGCCTCCAGGCCGTCCAGCCCGGGCATCGCGATGTCCAGCAGGACCAGGTCCGGCTGCAGCTCCGCGCACGCGTGCAGGGCCTGCTCGCCGTTGCCGGCCTCGGCCACCACGTCCACCCCGTCCTGCGCCGCCAGCAGGCTGCGCAGGCGCTCGCGCGCCAGCGGTTCGTCATCGGCGATGACTACCCTCACGATCGTCCCCTCACTGGATCGGCACTGTCACCTGGCAGGCATAGTAGCCCTCGCTCCAGCCAGCCGTCATCCGCGCGGCGCTGCCGAAGCGCCAGGCCAGCCGATGACCGATGCTGTGCTGGGCATGCCCGGCACCACGCGCCAGTGCCAGCCCCGGTGCCTGCGGATCCGGCGCGGGATTGCGCACTTGGATCTGCAGTTCATTGCCGTCGCGGTGCAGCTGCAGCTCGATGGTGCCGCCCTCGGGCAAGCGTGAAATGCCATGCAGCACCGCGTTTTCCACCAGTGGCTGCAGTACCAGCCTCGGCAGTGGCAGGTCCCACGGCAGCGGCTCGTCGCGTTGCCAGCGCACCTGCAGGCGTTCGCCCAGCCGCAGCGATTCAATCGACAGATAGCGCTCGGCCAGCTCGCATTCGTCGCGCAGGGTGGAGTCGCCCTCGCCCGCGCCCAGCGCGGCACGGAACAGGTCGGACAGGTCCAGCACCGCGCGTTCGGCCACCGCCGGATCGCGATGCAGCAGGCTGGCGATCAGGTTCATGCTGTTGAACAGGAAATGCGGGCGGATGCGCGCCTGCAGCGCGTCAGCCTGCGCGCGCGCGTTGGCCTGCACCTGCGCGGCCCAGCGATCGCTGACATAGAAGTAGCGCAGGGCCAGCGCGGCGATCAGTGCCGTGGTTGCCGCACTGCCGAGGGTGAAGCGCCAGAAGCTGATGCCGCGGGCGAAGTTGTCACCCAGTACCGCGTACAGCGCATGCACGATGCCAGCACAGATCACCGCGATCAGGGTCGCCAGCACGATCGCCGCGACAGCGCCCAGCATCTGCGGCAGCCTCGACAAAGCCTGCCGCAGCAGGCACAGGCTGGCGGTCACCGCCAGCGCCAGCCACAGCGCGAAGCCGCTGGCCGACAACAGCTCGCCGAAGGTCCAGTGGCGGCTGCCATCGGGCGCCAACGCCAGCACCACCACCACCAGCTCGGCCAGGCCGAGCATCGCCGCCAGCCGCGGCAGGCGGCACAGTTCCGGCATCCACGGCGGTGTGCTGGCGGGGGGCATGGCTCAGGCGGCGCCCAGCCGTTCCTGCAACCAGTTACCCAGCGCCTGGATCTCTTCGGCGCAGACCTGATGGGCCATCGGGTAGCTGTGCCATTCCACCTCCAGGCCCAACGCCTGCAGGGCCTGCGCGCTGTGTACGGCCACCGCCTGCGGAATCACCGGGTCGCTGCTGCCATGGGCCATGAACACCGGCACCTGCACCGCACCGTCAACGCGCTTGGCGCTCTGGGCTTCCGGCAGATAGGTGGACAGTGCGATCAGGCCAGCCAGTGGCGCGGTGCGCGACAGTGCGGCGGTGAGGATGATCGCGCCGCCCTGCGAGAAGCCGGCCAGGAAGATCTTCTCCGGCGCGATGCCGCGCTCGATCTCGCGTGCGATCAGCGCATCCAGCTGCTGCACCGATTCCTGTACGCCGGCCATGTCTGCACGCGAGCGGAAATCCATGCCGACGATGTCGTACCAGCCGCGCATCGGCACGCCGTTGTTGATCGTGATCGGCCGCACCGGTGCGTGCGGGAACACAAAGCGCAGCGCCGGCCAGTGCGGGCGCACCAGTTCCGGCACGATCGGCGCGAAGTCGTGGCCGTCGGCGCCAAGCCCGTGCAGCCAGATCACCGACCACTGCGGCGACGCGCCGGTCTCCTGTTCCACCGTTTGCAGCATGATGCGGCTCCTTCAAGTTCGAGCCGCATTATGCCGCTGGCGCAGGGCCATCAGTACAGCGGCGGTTGCTCGGCTGCTTCCCGGCGCAGCTGGGCGGCACGTACCAGCACCGGCGGCGGAATGTTCTCTTCGGGAATGTCGAGCAGGCCCAGGCGATGCAGGAAGGCCCCCGGTCCGCGCGAGGACGTCAGTGCCACTACCGGTACCGCCAGCACCATGCCGATCACCACCGGCGCCATCCACGCCGCCAGCGAGGGCGATACCACCCAGGCCAGCAGGCCCATGAAGGCACCGAACACGCCCAGCCCGCCGTAGCCGCGGATCAGGGCCATCCACGAGATGCCGCCATCGTCGCGCTGCTGTGCATCCCAGCCGGAATCACGGCCGGACAGCACTTCGGCCACGCCGCGCGACTGCACGTACATCACCACCGGCGCCATCAGCGCGGCCAGCACGGTCTCCACCAGCATCGACACGAAGGCACGGATCGCACCGCCGCAGCCGCGGCGGTCGACCGGGTCCAGCAACATCGCCAGGTAGCCCAGCACCTTGGGCAGCAGCAGCACCGCCATGGTCGCGGCGAACAGGCGTACCACCTGCTCCTCGTCCTGGGCACGCCAGTACACGCTGGGGGACAGGTGCAGCAGGGCGTTGAAGTCGATGCCTTCCTGGAACAGCGGAATGGCGATGCCGATCAGCATCAGCATCGCCCACATCGGCGCGGTGAAATAGTGGCCAATGCCGATCAGCATGTGCGTGCGGCTGATCCAGTGCAGGCCGCGGCTGCCGACCACCTTGCCGTGCTGCAGGTTGCCCTGGCACCAGCGGCGGTCGCGCACCAGCAGGTCGGTCAGCGTCGGCGGACCTTCTTCATAGCTGCCGCCCAGGTACGGCACCATGTGCGCAGCCCAGCCGCCACGCCGCATCAGCGCCGCTTCGACGAAATCGTGGCTGAGCACGTGGCCGCCGAACGGCTTGCGCCCCGGCAGCGCCGGCAGGCCGGCGTGGTCGGCGAAGGCACGGGTGCGGATGATCGCGTTGTGGCCCCAGTAGTTGCTCTCGGCGCCATGCCACCAGGCCACGCCACGGGCGATCACCGGGCCGTACACGCGCCCGCCGAACTGCTGCATGCGGGCGAACAGGGTGCGGCCGCCGATCACCGACGGCAGGGTCTGGATCAGGCCGACATCGGCGTTGTGTTCCATGCCGGCCACCAGGCGCACGATGCTGTCGCCGGTCATCAGGCTGTCGGCGTCCAGGATCAGCATCTGCGGGTAGGCGCCACCGAAGCGGCGCACCCAGTCGGCGATGTTGCCGGCCTTGCGCCCGCTGTTGTCGCCACGGCGGCGGTAGAACAGCCGCGTCTGGCCGTCCGGCACGCGGTCGCGCAGTTCGGCGAATACCTGCTCCTCGGCGCGTGCGATGTCCTCGCGCCGGGTATCGCTGAGCACGAAGAAGTCGAAGCGTTCGAGCTGGCCGGTGGCGGCCACCGACTCGTAGATCGCCTGCAGGCCCGCCAGCAGTCGACGCGGATCCTCGTTGTAGGTCGGCATCAGCAGCGCGGTGCGGCTGTGCACGGTCGGCAGCGGTTTGTCCGGGTCGATGCCGAGGCGATAGCCACGGTCGAACACGGCGGTCAGGAAGCCGGCCACGGCGCTGGCGAAGGACAGCGCGATCCAGGCGAACAGGCCGACGAACAGCACCAGCAGGCAGGCTTCCAGCACGCTGATGCCATTGGCCGACAGCACCCGCCACATCATGCGGGTGGCGATGGCGGTCATGGCCAGGGTGCCGCCGAAGATGTAGAACCGGCGCAGGCCGATCAGGCGTGGCGAGGTACGGTGCCGACGGACCTTCAGCGCGCCTTCGCGCAGGGTCTGTTCGGGCATCGGCAGCGGTGATTCGGCGGGCAGCAGCGCCCAGCCGGCGTCGAGCCGGGGCGCATCCGCGTCCGCGTGGATGGTTTGACCCCCCATCACCGCTTACTCCCCACGGTCGGCATGGCCGGCCGTCCCGGCCGGGCTGCATGCACGAAGGTTCCCGGCGCGCCTTCCCGGCGCCCGCACTTGTCCTGGCTGTGCCGGCCCTTGGCCGCACAGTCGCTGTCTGTCACTACCGGAACCCACACGATCTCCAACGGGGCGGAATCGAAAATGCGGCCCAGTCTAGGGCGCCGGATGTAAGCCGGGTGCGAAGGCCTACGCCGGGATTTATCCCCATTCAGCAAACAGCAGGCGATGGCGCGCCGAGCAGCGGGATGTCACTGCGTCACACCGGGTACTGGATCGTAACAAACGCGAACGGTTATCATTTCATTAACCAGGCAGGTCACCGTCTTCCGTACGGCCGAGACCCACCCAGCGGCGACGGTTCGAACCGCGCGCCCAACGACCCATGGAAGGGAGCTGCCTGCTGTGTGCGTGCGCCTGCTGCTTCCACCGGGTCTCCCTCCTCCGATGGAAGCCGTCATGTCCCAGCTGTTCCGTTCCCGTTCCGCGCGCCTGCCGCGCACCCGCCTGGCCAGTGCCCTGGCCACCGCCTGCCTGCTGGGCCTGCCCGGCCTTGCCGCCGCAGAGGCCAGCGCCAATGCCTCCACCAAGGATCTGGACACCGTGGTGGTCACCGCTTCGGGCAACCAGCAATGGATCAAGGATGCCCCGGCCAGCATCAGCGTGATCAGCCGCGAGGACATCGAGCGCCAGCCGGTGCACGACCTGGCCACCCTGCTCAGCCGCGTGCCCGGCGTGACCGGCGGCCTCAGCGCTGTCGGCGAGCAATCCAAGATCAAGCTGCGCGGCATGCCGTCCAACTACACGCTGGTGCTGGTGGACGGCAAGCGCATGGGCAGCTCGGCGTCGACCAACTACCGGCCGGACCTGGGCCGCCAGGATCTGAACTGGATTTCGCCCGACCAGATCGAGCGCATCGAAGTGGTGCGCGGGCCGATGTCATCGCTGTATGGCTCCGACGCCATGGGCGGTGTGATCAACATCATCACCCGGCGCATCGGCGATGAATGGAACGGCAGCGCGACGCACAGCTATACCCGCCCCGGCGACGGCAAGCGCGGTGACACCCAGCAGATCGGCGCCACCTTCTCCGGTCCGCTCGGCGAACGCTTCGGCCTGCGCATCGGTGCCAACAGCATGCGCCGCGACTCGGACCAGTCCAACGGGGGTGTCTACGGCAACGCCTATGCCGGCGAGAAGGACCGCAATGTCGACGCACTGCTGCAGTGGAAGCTCAGCGACGCGCAGGAACTGTCGCTGGAAGCCGGCCATGGCGTGCAGCAGGCCTTCATCGACGCCTCGCTGGAAAAGCAGGACGAAGGCGCCTGGGGGGCCAGCGAACTCAAGCGCAGTTCGCTGGCGCTCAACCACGATGGCAAGTGGAGCTTCGGCAATTCGAAGATCAGTGCGTACTGGACCGAGTACAAGAACGACATCGGTGCTACCGGCCGTTCCGAAGCAACCGATACGATCATCGAGGGCAGCCTGACCACGCCGTTCACCCTCGGCGTTGAACACCAGTTCGCCGTGGGCGGCCAGTGGAAGCGCCAGGAGCTGACCAACACCGACACCATCGGCCGCGCGCCGATCGACTATGCCGGCAATGCGGTCAGCGGCTCCGATCTGGAAGTGGATACCTGGGCCCTGTTCGTCGAAGACGAACTGAAGCTGCACCGCACCCTGGCGCTGACCCTGGGCGCGCGCCTGGACCACCATGAGAAGTTTGGTGGCCACGTCAGCCCGCGCGCCTACCTGGTCTGGCACCCGGCCGAACAATGGACGATCCGTGGTGGCATTTCCAAGGGCTTCCGCGCGCCCAGCCTGACCGAGAACTCCGCCACCGCCGCCACCCAGTCCGGTGGCCGTGGCTGCACCTCGCTGATCCCGCTGGGCTACACGCGCGGCGGCTGCTACATGGCCGGCAACCCGGACTTGGACCCGGAAACCAGTACCAACCGCGAGATCGGCATCAGCTTCGACAACGACCTGGTCGATGCCGGCCTGACCTACTTCCATACCGACTTCAGGAACAAGATCGAGTACGCCCCGCTGGGCAGGTTCAACGGCATCTGGTGGACGCGCATGAGCAACGTGCAGCGCGCGCGCACCAGCGGCATGGAGGGCAACCTCAATTTCCGCCTCGGCGAGCACTGGCGCTGGCGCACCTCGGCCACCTGGATGAAGGAAGCCAAGAACCTGACCACCGGCCGCAACCTGATCGACACCCCGGAATTCTCTGGCTATTCGTCGCTGGACTGGACGCCCGGCACGGTGTTTTCCAGCAGCCTGTCGGCGCAGTACACCGGCAAGCAGGCCGGCACGGCGACGACCTTCCTCAAGGCCTACACGCTGTATGACCTGACCGCGGCCTGGAACCTCAACGAGGTGCTGACCCTGCGTGGCGGTGTCAGCAACCTGGCCGACAAGAAGCTGTATGCGGAAGGCTCCACCGACTACTTCGTGGCCGGGCGCAGCTACTTCCTCAGCATGACCGCGCGGTTCTGAGCAGGAGCGGGAGCGTCCGCCGCGATCGCGCTGGCGACGGGCCAGCGCGATCGGCGGTGTTGCGGATTACTCGCTTTCCAGTGCGGCGGCGGGCGCCGCGCTCTGCGCAGCCGCCGTGCGTGCACGGTCCATCGCTACCGCCAGTTGCTGGCGTGCGAGCAGCTGTTGCGCCTGCACCACTTCAGGTGTCGGCAGGAGCACCGGTCCCGGTGCGTTTTCCGGTGTAGCAGGTGTGGTCATGCAACCTCCATGGACATCCCGCCACCGCACGGATTCAGCCGGTGCGGCAGCGGAACTGCGCACCCTATCCTAAAAACAAGGCGGATGGGTGACGGCGCGGCGCTTGGCCGCAGCAGCCGGAACAAGGCAGGCGTCACATTTTTGACGGTGGCGCTTGGATCCTGAATAGGACTTGTCCTATCATGAAAACGTTTTCTCACAGGGATGTTTTCCCCAATGAATACCACTGACCTGTCCCAGTTCAGCCCGAAGTGGCAGTTCCGCTTCGACTTCTTCCGCCAGCACGGCGCCCCCAAGAACCCCGGCTTCAAGCAGGCCTGGAAGGCGCTGTCCTTCGGTGACCGCCTGAAGATCAACCTGAACTTCTTCGCGTTGTTCTTCGGTGCCATCTACCTGCTGATTCTCGGCATGTGGCGCAAGGCGCTGGTGGTGATCGGCATCAACATCGCGCTGGCCATCGTCACCATGTTCCTTCCGGACGTCGTGGGGCGCATGCTGTTCATCGCCATGAACCTGCTCGTCGCCTCCAGCACCAACTACAGCTACTACCTGGAGAAGGTGGAAGGACGCACCAGCTGGAACCCGTTTGAAGGCATGTTCTGAGCCCTCAGAACTGCGCAGGGATGCGCGGCAAGGCTGCAACCGACGCCCGGCCCCCGCCGGGCGTCTTCGTTTCCGGGATCAGGCCGCGCGGCGGGCCATGACCTCCGGTTCGGCCTGCAGGCGGAAGCGCGAGACCGCCACCGCCAGCTGCTCGGCCTGCTCTTCCATCGCGCGTGCCGCAGCACTGGCTTCCTCCACCAGCGCGGCGTTCTGCTGGGTGGTCTCATCCATCTGCACCACGGTCTGGTTGACCTGCTCGATGCCGGCCGACTGTTCGCGCGAGGCGGCCGAGATCTCGGCCATGATCTCGTTGACCCGCCCGACCTGGCCGACGATCTCCTGCATCGTGCGGCCGGCGCCGTGCACCAGCTGCGCTCCGGCACCGACCTGGGCCACCGAAGCATCGATCAGCTCCTTGATCTCCTTCGCGGCACCCGCCGAGCGCTGCGCCAGCGCACGCACTTCGCTGGCGACCACGGCGAAGCCGCGGCCCTGCTCACCGGCCCGCGCGGCTTCCACCGCCGCGTTCAACGCCAGGATGTTGGTCTGGAACGCGATACCGTCGATCACCGAGATGATCTCGGCGATGCGCTGCGACGACGCTTCGATCTGCTCCATCGTCTGCACCACCTGGCTGACCACCTGGCCACCTTCGCTGGCAACGCCCGCTGCGGAGCCGGCCAGGGTGTTGGCCTGCAGCGCGTGGTCGGCGTTCTGGCGTACGGTGGAGGTCAACTCCTCCATCGACGCGGCCGTTTCTTCCAGGTTGGCCGCCTGCTGTTCGGTGCGGCGCGACAGGTCGCTGTTACCGGCAGCAATCTCACCCGCCGCCAGGCGGATGCTGGCCGCCGACTGCTGGATCTGCCCGACGATCCGGGTCAGCTGCTGCACGGTGCTGTTGGCATCATCGCGCATCACCGCGAACACACCGTGGAAGTCGCCCTGCATGCGCGCGCTCAGGTCGCCTGCGGCAATCGCGCGCAGCAGCGTCGACAGCTCGGCCAGGTTGTGGTCGCTCACCTCCATCATGGTGTTGAGGGTCTCCACCATGCGGCGGAAATCGTGATCGAAACGCTGGGCGTCGCCGCGTACAGCGAAGTCGCCGGCCGCTGCCGCGGCAGCCAGCTGCTGGATCTGCTCGTTGATCGCGGCCAAGTTGTGCTTGGTGGTGGCCATGGCGGCGGTGAACACCGCCTTCTCGCCCGGCAGTGCTTCCATGTCCACGCTGAGGTCACCTACGGCGTAGCGCTGCATCACCTCGACCAGGCGCTGGGTGACCGCATTGCTGGAGGCCACCAGCTGGTTGCTGTCGGCCACCATGCGGCCGTACTCGCCCGGGAACGCCGAGGCGTCCATGCGGTAGCTGAGCTCGCCGGCATCGTGGCGGCGCGCCATTTCCGCCTGCGCGGCCATCACCGCCTGCAGCTGGCCACGCATGCCCTGCATCGCCTCCAGCAAGCGGCCCACTTCATCGTTGCTGCGTGCCGGCAGCGTGCTGTCCAGCTTGCCGGCGGCCACGTCGCCCGCCACGCGCACGGCTTCGGCCAGCGGGCGTATCGCCAGGCGGCGCAGCAGCACGTAGACACCGGCGCTGAGGGTCAGCGCGGCCACCACGCCAACCAGCAGCGTCAGCCACAGCAGCTGACGGGCCTCGGCAACGATCACCGCATGCGGCATCACCACGCCCAGCGCGAAGCGCTGCGGGGCGTCGCCCACGCGCAGCGGCACGTACACGCGTACGTTGCCGGCCGCGTCCGGGGTGAAGGCTTCAAACCTGCGGTCGGCGGCAATGTCGGCCAGCATGCTGCGGGTCAATGCGTCGCTGCGCGGCTTGCCGATCTCGGCCGCATTGGCCGATGCCAGCACTACGCCCTTGGGCGAAAGCAGTTCGACGCGGCCGGCGCCCATCGGCGTCAGCGTCGCCAGATGCTTCTGCAGCGCCGCCAGCGAGAAGTCCACGGTGAACACACCGAGGAACCTGCCGTTTTCCACGATCGGCGTGCTCAACGTGCTCATCAGCACCTGCTGGCCGGCGATGTCGTAGGCGTAGGGCTCGCTGACCTTGGGCAGCTTGTCGCGGCTGGGCACCACGTACCAGTCGGCCGAACCGTCGGCGGCTTCGGTGTAGTCGGTCATGGTCGACTGCTGCGGCTTGCCGTCATGCCAGGCCCAGTAGCTCATGTAGCGGCCGCTGGCATCGTGCATCTCGGTATTGGCGAACTCGGCATCCTTGCCATCGAAGGCATCGGCCTCCCACATGGTGCTCTTGCCCAGCCATTCCGGATGGGTACGCAGCTGCTCACCGAGCACGGCCGCCAGGCTGGCGCGATCAGGCACGTCACCCCGCGCACGCTGGGCCAGCACGGCTTCAACCATCGCATCGTTGCTGGCGAAGGCGGTGCCCAGGTCGGCCGCGACCTGGCGCGCCTCGGCATTGGCCTCGCTGGTCATGGTCTGGCGCGAGGCATCGATCAGGCTGGCGCTGGCCTGGCGATAGATCAGGAACGCCGTCAGGCCGAAGCACAGCAGCGCGATGACGGCGGTACCCAGCATCAGCTTGTGGGCGATGCTGCCCGGACGGCGGGCAGCGGCGGAACGGGAAGAAGGCATGGAGGGGTCCGCAAGGCAGTTCAGGACGACCGGCACCGCGAGGGCACCGCGCAGGTGCGCGATCCGTCGCGCAGGCCACCGGCCGCCGGGACCCGCCCGGCGCTGGAAGCGCACCGGGTTAGCGGCCGCCTGCCAACGAGGTTGAGGCGACCGCCCTACACATTCCTGAATGCACTCAGGGACGGGACAGGAACCCGCCCCGGCGTCCCCTATTCGGCCACCCGATCCTTGATCCACTCCGCGCGTGGCAACACCTCGATGCTGCCTGCGGCGTACTGCTGCAGCACGGCGTCCGGCCCGAAACGCGGCTGCCACCCCAGCTCCCTGCGGATGCGGGCGCTGTCGTAGACGCGGTCAACGCTCAGCGGCAACGGCCAGCCGCGGCGCTCGAACTCGGCCAACAGCTGCGGCACGCGCCGGGCCAGTACGTTGCGCGGCTGGGTGGCAAGTTCCAGGCAATCCTCGCGCCGGAACGGGGTTGCCGCGCAGGCGATGTAGCGGGCGAAGGCTGGCCCCTCGTCCAGCAGCAGCGCGGCATGGGCACTGGCCACGTCACGGGCGTCGATCCCACGATGCAACCGGAACATCGCCATCCGCTCCGGCGGTTCCGGGAAGCAGCGCCCCATCCGCAGCACGCGCACGCCGAAGTCCGGTGCGGCCGCAGCTTCAGCCAGGGCCTCGGCCTGCAGCTTGCTGCGGTGGTAGATCGTTCGCGGCAACGGCTCGGTATCCTCATCGATCCAGCGGCATCCTCCTGCCACCACTGCGTGGCCGTACAGCGCAGTGGTACTGGTCAGCACGAACCGCCGTGCACCTGCCTCTCGCGCCGCCTGCAGCAGGTGCGCAGTGGCGTCCACGTTGATCTGCTGGAACACCGCATCCGGTACCAGGCCAACGTGCGGGGCATGCAGGGCCGCGGTATGGATGACCGCGTCGACACCCTGCACCGCGCGCACGACGGCTTGATGATCGGTGACATCGGCAATGATGCGCGTGGTGGCAAACGGGCTGCGATCCAGGCCCACCACTTCATGGGCAGCCGCCAACGCACCGAAGATCGCGCGCCCGATCCGCCCGGAACTGCCGGTCAACAGAATCTTCATTGAGTCCATTCACTCGAAGCGCCCGGGAACTACCGGGATGCCTCGATTCTAGGCATGCGACAACGCATCTGCGATAGCGCGAACGTACAACTGTGCGTTCATCTTGACGACTTCGGCGGCGCCAGCAGTTGACGCGCGATGAACAGCGGGTCGTCACCGCCTGCAACGTCAGGCACGACACCGGTCCGTTCCCAGTTGCCGCCCGTGCGCAGATTGATCGGTTGCCGGTCCGGAATGCTGATCTGATAGCCATCGGGCAGCAGCACAGGATCATCGAACATATGTGCGGCGCCACCACTGCGACCGCCGACGATGCGCGCACGTCCCTGGGCCTGCAGCGAATACGCCACGAACTCGGCCGCCGAGCCCGTGCGGCGGTCGACCAGTATCACCAGCGGCTTCAGGTACAGCGGAAGGCTTGCTGGCGGCAGTGGTACCGGAGTACGCCGGCCACGTTGCTCCAGCACCTGCACCGCGGTGACACCCGACTCCAAGAGGGTACGCACCAGCAGGTCCGCGCTGCCATCATCTCCGCCCCCGTTCTGGCGCAGATCCAGCACCAGGCCCTGGGTATCGGCCAGCAGGGTGAACGCTGCCACCAGCCTGGGCCGTGCCAGATCGAGCGGATAGAAGGTGCTCAGCCGCAGGTAACCGATGTTGCCTTCCAGCACCCGCACCTCGCGCACGCCCGCACCATTGCTGCGTGCATCCGCACGCCAGGCCATCAGCCAGTCGTCCTGGCCGGCGCTGGCATCCACCCGCTCGACATGGAAGTGGCCGTCGAACACGTCCAGATCCTGGTTCAGGCGCGCACTGAAGCCCTTGGGGTCCGTGCAGCTGTCCACATAGCGCTGCTGCCTCGACCAGTCACGCAGTGCATCGGCGATGCGCGCGCCTTCGGCCACGTCCAGGTAGTGCGCCTCTATTGCCGTAGCCGCCGCCTGCAGCACTGTGTCCTGGGCCGGGCAGGACGCCGCCAGCAGCGCGCCCAGCATCCACGAAACCGCCATGACCGCCCCCGCGTTGATGATATATAAGCACTTATATATCATTACGGCCATGGATCTCCAACATGCCAGCCTGGGCACCCTGTTGCGCGCCCTGCTCGATCAGCTCGACCCGGCGGTCGAGCAGGCCTATCGCGACCTGCAACTGGACTACCGGCCGCGCTACACCCCGGTGCTGCGCACGCTGATGGCGCAGGGCCCCTGCCGCATCAAGGACCTGGCGCTGGCCTGCGGGCTCAGCCATTCGGCGCTCAGCCAGACGGTAGCTGCGATGGTGCGCGATGGCTGGCTGCACGCCGTCATCGGCGAAGACAGCCGTGAGCGCATCCTGCAGCTGAGCCCGCACGCACTGCAGGCACTGCCGGCGCTGCAGGCGCAATGGCAGGCCACCGCACGCGCCGCACGCAGCCTCGATGCGGATCTCGGCCAGTCGTTGGAGCAGGTGCTGCGCGAGGCACTGCAGGTTCTGGAGCAGCGGCCATTCGCGCAACGCCTGCGCGACGCCCGCCGGCGCTGACACTGCGCCGGTGCCTCACCTCTTCGCCGACGGCATCTCCCGCTGCGTTCGCCGGTAAGGCCACGCCATCAACCGCGTGCGCACGTGGCGTGAAGGCCATGGCGAGGATGGCGACCTGGACTTAGCACATGATGGCCAAGCATGGGCGCTGCCGTTGACGACGGCGCCGACCCTGCAGCAGGAGAGTCCCATGACCGACCAGAATCACCGCCCCAACCGGGGCTTCGCCTCGATGGACCAGGACAAACAGCGCGCGATCGCCGCCAAGGGCGGGCGCGCGGCGCACGCCTCCGGCAACGCGCACGAGTTCAGCCCCGACGAAGCGCGTGCTGCAGGCCGCAAGGGCGGCGAAGCGATCAGCCGCGACCGGCAGCACATGGCCGCAATCGGACGCGAAGGCGGGCACGCACGCCACGCCAATGCACGCCAGCAACAGCAGCAGATCGAGCACGGTGCAGAGGATCCACACCCCCAGCAGCGGTGAACCCCGCACGATCAGGCCGGGGCACGCTGCCGATACAGCCCAAGCGCCACAAGCAGGGCCAGCGCACCCGCAGCCGCCATCGCCCAACCGAACCCGCTGGCCATCGCACTGCGGTACCAGGCCAGCACCTGCGGCGTGGTGTGCATCGAGCCGGGGTGCAGGATCAGTTCACGCGCCTGCGCAACAAGCCGCTGCTGACCTGCGGCCTGCGCGGAAGCGGTGAACTGCTGTACGGCACGCTGGCCCATCAGGCTGCCCAGCAACGCGATGCCCAGGCTCATGCCTGCCTGGCGCAGCGCGTTCATCGTGGCTGAGGCAATACCCGCGCGTTCGGCCGGTGCGTTGTTCATGATTGCCATGCCGGTCGCTGGCACTGCCAGCCCCATTCCGATGCCAAGCAGCATCAGCACGGCACCGGCATAAGCGCGCGACGTAGCCGGTTCGAACGTGGCCATCACGCACAGCGCCCCCCCGGCCAGGGCGTAGCCCATCACCAGCGCGGCGTGCAGGCCGAGGTGGGCGACCAGACGACCGAACAGCAGCGAGACGACACCCATCAACAGGAACTGAGGAGCCAGCTGTGCGCCCGCCGCCGCGGCGCTGTGGCCCTGTGCCTGCTGGAAGAACAGCGACAGGAAGAACAGGCTCGCATAGGCGGTGAAGCCCAGTACGAAAGAGGCCAGGTTGAGCATGCCGAAGCGGCGGTCGGCAAACAGGTCCAGCGGCAGCAGTGGGCGTGCTACCCGCCGTTCGACGATGCCGAACAGGATCAGCCCGGCAGTTGCGGCGCCCAGCGCCAGAAGCGTCACCCGGGACAGCAGGCCATGCTCGCCGATCGCGATCAGGCCATAGCACAGCGCGCCCAGCGCGACGATGCTGAGCAGCTGCCCGGCCGGATCCAGCGCGGCGTGCTGCGGGTGGCGTCGCTCGGCAATGCCCCAGGCGCCAAGCACAAGCGCCAGCAGCCCCAAGGGCAGGTTGATCAGAAAAATGCTGGGCCAACCGGCGCGCTGCACCAGTGCACCGCCCAGCAACGGGCCGAGCACCAGTGCCAACGCGCTGAAGGCGGACCAGCCACCGATAACGCGCGCACGCTGGCCTGGATCGGGAAATGCGTGACTCAGGATCGGCATCGCACTGGGAATCAACAGCGCGCCTGCCACGCCCTGCACCGCGCGGCCGGCGACCAGGGTCGAAAGGTCCTTGGCGCAGGCGCACAGCAGCGAGCCCAGGGTGAAGGTGGCGACGCTCAGCAGCCACATCCGCCGATGACCATAGCGATCCCCCAACGGACCGGCTGACAGCATCAGCGCCGACAGTGCGATCGCATAGGCGTTGATCACCCACTGCAGGCCTGCCATGTCGGTCCGTAGCGCCTGCTGCAGGGTTGGCAGGGCCACGTTGACGATGCTGATGTCCAGCGAAGCGAGGAACGTACCGAGGTAGGCCGCCATCACCAGGGCGGGCCGTTGGAGGCGTTTCATGCGTGGATCCCGGGGGAGGATGTGCGCGCATCCTAGCGACTGACTGACCGTCGGTCAATGACCGACGGTCAGTCAATACGAAGAGGCCGCTAGAATGGCGGCCGTCACACCCTCATATCGCCCACCATGCAGACCCCAGCTGTCGCCAGGCCTCGCACCAAGCCCGCCGAAACCCGCCGGGAGGAACTGATGGACGCCGCGCAGGCGTTGTTCCTGTCGAAGGGTGTGGACGCCACCACCATCAGCGACATCGTCGCCGCGGCCGACGTGGCCAAGGGCACCTTCTATACCTATTTCGCCTCCCGCACCGAGATCCTGCAGGCGCTGGCGCAGCGCTACACGCAGCAGTTCATTGGCGAGGTCGAGCGGGCCGTGCAGCAGCACCCTGCCGGTGATGGCGCAGCGCGCCTGCGCGCCTGGATCCGCGCCAACGTCGAGATCTACGTGCGCACCCACGCGTTGCATGACGTGGTGTACGCCAACCATCACCACCACCAGCGCGGCAACGCCGAGCGCAATGCGATCCAGCAGCAACTGCTGGGCATCCTCGAAACGGGCAACGCAGCCGGACTGTGGCAACTGCCTGCTCCACAGGTCACCGCCTCGTTGATCTATGCCGGCGTGCATGGCGCCACCGACGACCTGATCGCCACACCGGCACAGGATGCCAATGCCTTCATTGCCGCCGTGGAAGTAGATTGCCTGCGCATGGTCGGCGTTCCGGCAGCTCCGACGCGCGGCGGCAGTCGCCGCTGAAGCAGCGCTCCCCGCTCAGGTGTGGGCGAGAATGTTCAACAGCCGCCCGAACGGGTCGCGGACGAAGAAGCGACGCACGCCCCAGGGCTCGTCGGCCGGGCCATACTCCAGCGGGATGCCGGCCGCGTGCATGCGCTCCAGCACCTGCTGCAGGTCGTCCACTTCGATCGACAGGTCGGGCACCGCAGTACCGGAACCCCCTTCGCTGGCAAAGCTCACCTGCGCCAGCGCACTGCCCTGCCCGCCATGGGTGACGATCCACCCATGATCCATCACCACCGGCATGCCCAGCAGCCCGCCATAGAACGCTGCGGCACGCGCCGGGTCAGGCGTGGCGATGTTGGCGACAATACGTTTGACGGCCATGCGCAGCGGCTCCGATGCGATTCCCCATCCTCGCCGCTGCGTGCATGGCCCGCAAGCGGGCTCAGGCCAGACGCCCGCATCGCCAACCGAGGCGATCGCTGAAACAGAAGAGCCCCGTCGATGACGGGGCTCCACGTACGGCTCAAACGGCGCGACTCACACGCCCATGCACAGATCGACCACGCAGGTGTTGTACGCCTGCTGGCATTCACCGGCATCGGCACCACTGGCCAGGCACATCTGATACGCCCGCCAGCAGGGCTGGTCGCAGGGCTCGACCGGCCCAGCCACTGCCACCGAACCGGTACACGCCAACGCGAATACCGCCACTGCGATCACCTTCCTGATAACACGCATCGCCATCACTCCTTGATAAGCCTGGTGAGCCCAGGCCGGACCACGTTAGCGAGGACAGGGGGAGACGAAGTGAAGCCCTCTGTCACGCACACTTAACCCATTCACAATTTTTCTTTCACATTCATGGGGGACATCGCCACGGATTGGCGTTAACGGCCTTGTTGTCCGTCCATCAAGGAAGTTGCCCGATGAATCACCCGCTGCACGGCCGTTCGTCCCACTCCCGCTCCCCGCTGCACAGCCGCCTCGCCCTGGCGGTGTCCAGCGCTCTGTTGCTTGCAGCCGCATCGCCCGTCATGGCCAGCGAAGCGCTCGACGCATGGCAGCAGCAGCGCCAGCTGCAGGCGGCCTGGGCACAGCCCGCCGTCAGCGCGCCTGCAGCACCGACGGCCACCACGCCAGCCGCAACCGGCACCGCCCTGCTCGGCAATCCGGGCGATGCCGCCAGCTGGCGCAGCGATGAGTTCAACGCCGACTGGGGACTGGGTGCGATGGGCGCCGACTACGCGTATGCCCGCGGCCTGACCGGCAAGGGCGTGCGCCTGGCGCTGTTCGACACCGGCTCGGCACTGGCTCACCCCGAATTCGCCGGCCGCAACACCTCCAGCATCACCATCGGCCCGAACTGTGCGTCACCGGGAACCGTCGGCGGTACCGGCGCGTGCAGCCAGACACAGGGGGATCAACCGGGTATCAACTACTACACGCTCGGCGCGGGCGTGCCTGCTTCCCTGCAGGCCAACATCATTGCCGCAGGCCGTGAATGGGGTTTCCGCTATGCCGATCACGGCACGCATGTCCTCGGAACCATTGGCGCCAATCGCAATGGCACGGGGATGCACGGCGTCGCCTTCGGTGCCGATCTGACGACCGCCCGTGTATTTGGTGACACTTACTACGAGTGGAGGCGCCAGGCGAGCGGAGGCTACCTGCCTGAAGCCGTGGAACGGACGGACCCCGACGACGCAGCCACGCTGGACATGTACGCACAGCTGCAGGCACAGGGCGTGCGTGCCATCAATCACAGCTGGGGCATCTCCACCCGGAACATGACCGTTGCCGCGCTGGATGCCCAGTACGCACGCATCGGCGCCGGCTACGACGTATACGGAAGCATCTACAAGGACAGTGCGAACGCCGCTGCTTCGCAGTTGATCCAGGTCTGGTCGGCCGGCAATGGCAGCGGCGCCGTTGCCGGCATCACCGCGGCGTTGCCGCGCTGGAAGCCGGAGATCGAGCCCTACTGGCTGGCCGTCGCCAACGTTCGCCAGCCCAATGCAGCCAATGGCGAAACCGACTACGTGATCAACGCAGGCTCGAGCATCTGCGGCGCTGCAGCCAACTGGTGCATTTCCGCGCCCGGCACGGCAATCCTGAGCACCATCGTTTCCGGTGACATCCGGGGACGTCTGGAGAAGACCGCAGACTACGTCCGTCTTCTCATCGACAGCCAGAATCCCACGTACGACTACGGCCAGAAGACCGGTACTTCCATGGCCGCCCCCCATATCACCGGTGCACTCGGCCTGTTGATCGAGCGCTTCCCCTACCTGGACAACGCCCAGGTGCGCGACGTCCTGCTGACCACCGCGCGCGATCTGGGTGCCGCAGGCGTCGACCCGATCTATGGCTGGGGCATGGTTGACCTGCGCAGGGCCATCGAGGGCTATGGCTCGCTGCGCGTGGATACCAGCGTGGTGATGAACCAGAAGGCCGGTGGCCTGAAGGTGTGGGAAGGCGATGCCTGGGACGACTGGACCAATGACATCGGCGGCCCCGGCAGGCTGACCAAATCCGGTATCGGTTGGCTGCGCCTGAGCGGCAACAACAGCTTCAACGGCACGTTGCTGCGCGAGGGTACGCTGGAGCTGAACGGCACCAACACCCTCACCTCCGCGGTCGAGGTGCAGGCCGGGCAATTCCTGCTCAACGGCAGCCTGGTCGCCACCGCACTCATCACCACGGGTGGCGTCAGCACAGTCAGCGCCGGCGGCGTGCTGAAGGACGGCAACCTGACCGTCAACGGCGGCGTGGTGTCCTTCAACGGCATGCAGACCGGCGGCACCACCACGGTCGGCAGCAACGGCCTGCTGAAGGGTATCGGCACGTTGGGCAGCACCCGGGTGGACGGCACCATCGCCCCCGGCAATTCGATCGGCACGCTGACCGTCAACGGCAACTACGTGCAGGGCCCGACCGGCGTCTACGCCGCCGAACTCGCGCCTGGCGGGCGCAGCGACAAGTTGCATGTGACCGGTACCGCCACCCTCGGCGGCACCCTGGTCGCGTTGCCGGAACCGGGCATCTACTATCTCGGCGAGCAGTTCAACTTCATCCGCGCCGACGGTGGCATCAACGGCCAGTTCGCGAAAACCGACTTCAGCGCGTTCTCGCCGTTCCTGAAGTTCAGCCTCGCCTACGGTACCAATGGCACCCGCATCGACGTGGCGCGTGGCGCCACGCTGGCCAGTGCAGCCACCACGCCGAACCAGCGCGCGGTAGCGACGGCCGCCGATCTTCTGGCAATCAGCCAGGGCCTGCCCAAGCCGCTGACCCAGCTGTTCCCGCAGCAGGTTGGCGGCGTGCTCGACGGCCTCAGCGGCGAACTGCACGCAGCTACGCCGCTCGCACTGGTGGAAGGCAGCCGCTACGTACGCGATGCTGCGCTGTCGCGCGGTGCAGGGGCAGTCGCGCCGGGCGCCGATGCGGGCGACGCCACCGGCGCCTGGGTGCAGGCTCTGGGCGGCAACAGCAAGCTGGACGGCAACAGCAACACCGCCCGCACCGAAGCCAACAGCAACGGCCTGCTGGTCGGTATCGACCGCGAGTTCTCCGGCTGGCAGGTCGGCGTGCTGGCTGGCACCGGCCGCACCGACGTCAAGCAGCAGGCCCGTCGTGCCAAGTCGAAGATCGACAACACCCACTTCGGTGCATATGCCAGTCACAACTGGGGCGGCTTCGGCCTGCGTGGCGGCGTCGCCTGGAGCAAGCACAAGGTGAAGAGCACCCGCGATGTCGACTTCGCAGGGTTCAGCGACAGCCTGAGCGCACGCTACAACGCGCATACCCGCCAGGCCTTCATCGAAGCCGGCTACCGCTTTGGTGACCCGGAGGCCGGGCTGGAACCTTACCTGCAGGTCGCCCGCGTGGAGGTGGACCTGAAGCAGATCAACGAGCGCGGTGGTGCAGCCGCCCTGCACGGCAAGGTGGACGACACCAGCACCACGATCGCCACCGCTGGCCTGCGCTTCGACAAGGGCCTGAAGGCATCGTTCCAGAAGGACAGCTGGCTGCACCTGCGTGGTGGCGTGGGCTATCGCCGCGCCTCGGGCGACCGCAGCCAGCTGGGCAACCTTGCCTTCGCCAACAACAGCACCGCGTTCGCGGTCGAAGGCGCGCCGATTGCCGACAGCGCCGTGGTGGCCGAGCTGGGGTTGTCGGCGTGGCTGACCCCGCGCCAGCAGCTGGAGCTGGGTTACAGCGGCCAGTACGGCAGTGAAAGCCGCGACCACAGCGCCAACATGCGCTGGTCGGTTCGCTTCTAGACGCGTGTTCTCTTGACGGTTTGGGGCGGCCTTGCGGCCGCCCCTTTTTTTTCAGGTTCCGCCCTGATCGATCAAGCGGCCTTCATCGCATGCTTGCGTGCCCGCATGACGTTGTGGCACTCCTGCACATCCGGCATCAGCTGGGTCACTTCCTGGCGTACCGCCGGCGGCAGATCGTTGTCCTGCAGCACATCCTTGAACGCGCCCAGCAGGCGGTCTTCGGACTCTTCCAGTTCGGCCACGTAGCCATAGTTGGTATCACCAAACGCGGCGCGCACCTTGCCGTAGAACTGCTGCATCGAACCGACCATGGTGCCATGTTCGGCCGGCTTACCACCGCTGGCGGCCACCGAACCACTCAGTGCCGCGACGATGCGGCCCTTGACGCCGGCGATGCGGGTGAACAAGGCCGACAGCTCGGCATCCTTCACCTTGGTGGCCGCTTCTTCATAGAACGACTTGCCGTCACGAGCGATCTCGATCAGGTCGTTGAGGCGATGTTCGATGGTGGACTGGGTGCTCATGGCGTTGCTCCTGTGTGATCGATGTGCGGGGGAGAAAAGCAGCATCACGACGCTGCCTGTGGGAACACTGTGGACACCTCGGCGTGGTTCGCAGGTGAGTACCGGTTGATGCGCACGTCACTTCACCCAACCCGCACTGACTGCCTCACGCCGCAGCGTTTGGCCGTTCACATCGAACAGCCTTCGCCTGCATCACCACGGCACGAAGAGGATGATCAGCACGATCACCAGTACAGCGGCGAGCACTCCCATCAGTACGTTTCGCTGGCGCCAGCTGGGCGTGGGTTTGCCTGGAGTATTCATGTCTGCCTACCTCTCTGCACGGATGACCCCGGCAGCCTGATGGATGTGCGACAGCGAGTACGTGCAGAGTCCGTGCAGGCGACGTATACATCGATATCGACGATGTCGATTCTGGGACCGTCATTCGTCGAATCAGGACGAGGCAGGCCCGTCGGCCTGCAGGAGCGCCCCGATCTCCCCCATCCTCACCGCCTTCGCCACCTCCCCCGACCGCGGCCAGGGCCTGCCCCGTGACATGCGCGTGCGCTGGGCACTGGAGGAGCTGGGCGTGCCCTACGACGTGCAGCTGCTCACCTTCGCCGAAATGAAGCAACCTGCCCACCTGGCGCGGAATCCATTCGGGCAGATTCCTACCTGGCAGGACGGCGACCAGGTCCTGTTCGAGTCCGGCGCAATCGCCGTGCACCTGGCCGAGCTACACCCTGGCCTGCTGCCGCGCGATCCGGATGCTCGCATGCGCGCGATCATGTGGGTGTTCGCTGCGTTGAACACAGTCGAGCCGCCCATCGTCGAGCGCTCGATGGCCTGGGTTCTGGAGCGCGAACAGCCCTGGTATGCGCAGCGATTGGTGATGCTGGACGAGCGCGTGCGGATGCGTCTCTCACAGCTGTCCGCATGGTTGGGCGCGGCGGCGTGGGTTGACGGCGAGTTCGGCGTGGGCGACCTGATGATGGTCTCGGTGCTGTTGCGCCTGAAGAGCAGTGGTCTGCTCGATGAGTACCCGCTGCTGGTTGCCTATGTGGCACGGGCGACGCAGCGTCCCGCCTATCAGCGCGCGTTCGCGGCGCAGTTGGCGGTATTCCAGAACGGGTAGCTCCACGCCACGCGTGGAAACACTCAGGGCAACCTGCGCCGGCAGGCGGCCTGTACCAGCATCAGCTGCGCCACCAGGATCAGCATCGCGCAGCCTGACAGCAGCCACGGATCGATGTACCACTGCGCGTTGAAGCTGAAATCACCAGCGGAAATGCGCTTCCAGCCGTTGAAGTGCTGCATTGCCGCGACCACGAACGCGAAGCCACCACTGGCGAATGCAAGCCAGGGCACGACGATGCCGCCCGGCCGCGCGAACAATGTCAGCACGCCCAGCACACCGATGACAGTGCGTTGTACGCGGCAGTACGGGCAGACATAGGCCATCCCGCTCCATTCCACCGCCCAGGCCAACAGGCTGACCAGCACGGCCGCGCCTGCGGCGGTGTACAGGACTTTCGGCGTGATCGTCATGCCACCCTCGTTTGCCATCCCGCACTCCTTCGTTCAAAGACCCGGGCAGCGTAGCAGCGCCGCAGCCTCATCCCTTCTTGATGACGGTCCGCTTGCCGAGGGTGCTGGTCTTGCCAGCAGTCGGCCTGGCCAAGCCAGGAATCAGGAAATCGGTGGCCTTGTGGCCCATCGACACCTTGGACGCCAACCAGCGCGGCATGCGCCCGCGACCGGTCCAGGTCAGGCGCTTGTATTCCGGGTCGCGATACTTGGGCGCGACTTTGCCGGATTTGCGGCGGGCGGGCTTGCGCGCGGGCGCAGGTGTTTCCGAGGCTTCACCACCGAAGAGTTCTTCGAGGGTGTAACCAGCTTCGGCCGCAGCGGACTTCAACATCCGCCGCACCGCGCTGGCCGGGCGGCGGCTGGAAATGAGCTGTTTCCGCTGTTCAGCGGCAACCACCAAGGCGCCCAGCTCCCGAAGGCTGAGCGATTCAATATCGATCGTCATGGTGGAAAGGTCTCCTGCGGGCGGCCAGCTGTCAAGGCGCTTTGCCCGCTACGTAGACACGGGCTTCACTGCCGGTGGGCTCCGATCGCCTTCGCCAGCCATCTCCGAGGAAACCGACGTGAGCCACTCATCGCATTCGCTCGCCTACCTGCTTGCGCGCATCCTGCTGATGGCGCTGTTCCTGGTATCCGGCATCGGCAAGCTCGGCGACCTCAACGGTACCCAGGGCTACATGGAAGCCATGGGGGTACCCGGCATCCTGCTGTGGCCCACCATCGCCTTCGAGATCGGCAGCGGCCTGTGCATCCTGCTGGGCTTCCAGACCCGGCTGGTGTCGGTCGTGCTGGCAGGTTTCAGCGTGGTCACCGCTTTCATCTTCCACCACAACTTCGCCGATCAGACCCAGCAGATCATGTTCCTGAAGAATCTGGGGTTGGCCGGTGGGTTCCTGCTGCTGGCCTGCACCGGGGCCGGGCGCTACAGCATCGATGGGCGCGGGCGGCGCGGATGAGCACGCGGCATGCCGCCATCACCCCTGGCTCACGGGCTGGACGCGCTGCAGACGCAGGTTGCGCCATGTCGGCGGGGAGCTGCGGAAATCCACCGCTTCGCCATCGCTGGTGAACAGCAGGCCTGGCTCCACTTCAGTGACCAGGCGGATGCCATCGATGTACAGCCAGCCCTGTCGCTGCTCCAGCACCACGGACATCGACGGTTTCCCCCATTGGTCGATGCGATAGCGCCCCAGCCAGGGTTGCCAATGGGGCGCGTGCGGCCCGGTGGACCCATCGATGGGATCGTTCTGGTCCAGGCCATCCTCGCCGTTCGTACATTCCAGGTGCGCCGGCAGCATCTCCGTCGCCGCATGGTAACGGTACGTCGCAACCTCTCCATCGGTGTCCACGGTGAACAGCTGATCGCCGTCGAGGGCCGCAAAACGGCTGCCCAGAGCTTGCGCCCCACGATGCAGTTGCAGTTCACCGCTTCCGGCAATCACGATCTTCGCCTTGCCGCTGCGCCCGATCCAGTTTCCCGCCATCTGCTGCATCTGGTCCTGGTTCAACCTGATCGGCGCCAAGCTTGACAGGGGCACACGCGGCTGACGGGGCCCGAAACGCGCCGACAACAGCTGATCGAGCAGATGCTCGCCGATGCCGTACCCCGCAGACGTCGCGCGATTGAACATCGCGGCAAATCCAGCGTTTGCCTGCCTGCAGTAGGTGAACACGCACCCGAATCCGAAGCCCCCGCCGCGGTGGTGCAGCAGCCGCACCGGTGTACTGCCGTAGAGGCGTTCGCTGCGCATGACACCGAGCCCGTAGTCACCGCCCAGGCCGAAACCATGCATCTCGTCCCAGAAACGGGGCTCAAGCAGCTGCTGCGCACCGGCTTGGCCGCCACCGAGCAGGAAGCCAAGATACTTCGCCATGTCGGCGGCACTGGTCCAGACGCCTCCCGACACCACCAGCGGCGTCACCGGCGGTACCTGCGCATGGCCATCCTGGGTTCCCAGTGCCCGCCCCTTGCTTGCCAGGTAGATCGAGGCATCGGCCGTACTGTCGTGCATTCCCAGCGGCTCGAAGATCCGGCGCTGCAGCCAGGCCGGATAGCTGATGCCCGCAACCTGCTCAAGGACATGACCGGCAAGGTCGAAGCCCAGGTTGGAGTAGCGATAGCGCGTACCCACCGGAAAGCGCAGCCATGTCTGCGAGATGCTGCGGACGTGCGCATCAAAGCCCGGCGACGCCGGTTCGTAGTTGTTGCCCAGGGGCGCCTCGTGCGTGAATCCCGCGCGATTGGCAAGCAGCAGGCGCAGGCTGATGCGCTCCTGTGGAGCATGCTCGAAGCGGCTGCGCACCGTGAACGACGGCAGATAGCGGGTAATGGGCGCGTCCAGATCAAGGATGCCGTCCTGCACGGCCAACAGCACCGCCACCGCCGCGAAATTCTTCGAGGTGGACTGGATGCTGAACATCGTGCTGGCGTCTACGGGCACGCTGCCCTGGCCTGATGCGTGACCGAAGCCTTCAGTCCAGCGCACCTGCCCGCCTTCGACCAGGCAGACGGCAGCGGCACCGATGCCGCTGCCTTGCATGGCGGAGCGGATCACGCCGCGCTCCGCGTCGATCAGGCTCGCGGTGGTGACGCTTGGCCGCGCCAGGGTAGCAACACCGGTAGGCATGAGCGCGGCCGCAGGAACAGCCGCGGCATTGGCCAGGAAGGTGCGACGGCTGAGCGTACCAGGCATCAGATCACTCCACTTCAGGATGCCGCCATCTTCCCGCCAGCAGAAATAGCAGGGCATGTGTCATTCGGCATAGAGTGCGGTGATCGATGGTGCTGCACCTTCGCCGGCTGCGCAGGCCTCAGCCCGGAGGGTCCGGCAAGCGGATTCCCTGCGCCAAAACAAAGGCGCGGGACTCGCTCCAATAGGCCTGTGGCGGTTCCCGCAGCTCTGGTCGCGCCCAGTAGTCGTTGCCATGCAATGCGCTCATCACATGGCACCAGCCGTCACGCGGATCGTGAACCTGAAATCGCCCGCGATGATGGCGCGGATGATACGCGTAGTAGCCAAGCGCCTCCTGGCGCGCTTCATCCGGCCAACGACCCGCCTGATGGACCAGCGTCCATGCACGCATGTGGCGCGCATGCGCGAGCGCGCCAAGGTACTCGTCCTCATCCAGCAGTGGGACCCGCTCACTGCGGGCCAGGCACAGTGCGTCCGATTCGGCTTCGTAGCCCAGCGACGGCTCCGCCAGTTCCGGGTGCTGCTGCCAATACCCTTCGCCCTTCACGTGCAGCATCGCCCAGTGCCAGGGCTCGTCGTGGAAGATCAGCGCGTGTTCGTATTCGCGGCCGGGGCTATGGTCGGGATAGCGCTTCCGTGCCTGTTCGAGCGCCTGCGCCTCGGGCACCTGGCCATAGTGGACCAAGCACCAGGCAAACAGGTGCCGGCAGTCTTCGATTTCGGTGGTGAAGTCTTCCACCGGGGTATCGTTGCTGGCCATGGTCGATCCCTGTGTGCGGATCAGATGGTACCGACGCTGCAGGTCGCGGGGGTGAGCGATGAGGCCTGCGACCGGTCATGCGAGGTCGGTTGGTGGCCCATCAGCTACCGCAATATCAATTTAAACCATTGATTGTATTGCCATTTAATCTACTTCAATCCACTTTGGACTCACTAATCGACTCACTTCCCGAGCCTCTAGGCCGAGGGATCCAGTTCTGGCATCTAGTCGGTTCGACTATCGTAATCCGCTCTCCGAGACACTTCGCTTGCAATCAATCCGCGGACACGGCTCATCCCCAAGCCCTGGCCACTAAGAAGTCACCGCCAAACTGTCAAACTCGCAGGCGGTCGCATCCCGCGGCTCTACATCAGGGAATTGGCAATGTTAAGGAAGCTTGTACTCGCCGCATCGGTTGCGACTTCAGTCGTGTCAGCTGCACAAGCGCAGAATACAGAGAATGAGTGGATCACCGTCATGGAAGAGCATTTCGATGACCCTAGTCTCAGCTACTGGATCCCGTGGGCAGGGGATGTGACCGACAAGTCCGGGAAAGTGTCGTACACCTACAAGCCTGGAAATGCGTTCGTGGCCCAAGGAGATGCTGTCTTCCGCGGTGATGTCCAAGACACCTTCCCGTTCTATCAGACAGGTGGCATCTACTACCCTAGGTACTTCACCTATGGTCGCTACTCTGCCCGTGTGAAAATGACTAATACGCCAGGCGTCATTCCCGCATTCTGGCTGGTGTCATATGGGCCTGCATGCGGTGAGATAGATATCTTTGAGGCCACTGGGCTGCAGAAGTCCGACCCACGCACGATCAATGTGCAACATTACTGGTTTACGAACCCTGCCGATTGCTCCACCGCAGTGGCGGATGCAACGCTTTCAGCCTACACCAAGCTTGGATCTGTCGACTATTCCAGCAACTATCATGTGTTCTCCGCAGAGTGGAGCCCCATCCACATCGCATACTCTGTGGATGGAGTGGAGTTCTATCGAACAACACTGAATATTCCGAGCGTTCCAATGCTCGTGAATCTTAATACTAATCTTGCACCTCCGACTACAACACCTGGAGGCATCAACAATCGGATGACATCCAACACCGTTCTGCCTGCAGATTTTCATGTCGATTGGGTCAAGGTGGAGCAGTTGGCACCACGATCATGTCCTGCGCGAGGCGATCATGCCGGAAGTCTCCGCCGCGCCAATGGCAGTTGCGCTGCAGTGCGCTCTGTGGACTACAACGGCGATGGTGGCGGCGACGTCATCCTGTACAACCCATCCTCTGGCAGCGCGTCGGTGGCAACCGGACAGCTGGCCCCCCATGCGGGCCTGGTGACCCATTCGCTGACGGATGCCCCCTCGGCGCCATGGGCAACCTCGGCCAAACTGGTCAGTGGCGACTTCGACGCCGATGGGTTCTCCGATCTGCTGGTGCACGGCGGCGACGGTAGCGTACGGCTCCACTATGGACGTCCTGACGCTCGATTCACCGAACATCTTCCATCACGCACTGCATGGAATGTGGGCAGTCAATTGATGGCAGGAGATTTCAACGGTGATGGACGGAGCGACGTACTCATCCTGCAGGACAGCGGCGCTCTCGAGATCCGCTACGGAGGCAGTGATCGCGGATTGCGCTTCGCCCCACAATCGCAACGGCAGGTCGCCCTGGGCAGCCGCCCGCATGTTGGCGACTTCAATGGCGACGGCCTTGATGACCTGTTGCTGTATGGACCCAACGGTGAGGTCGACCTCTTCTACGGACAGGCCACCGACGGACTGCGCGCAGAACCCGGTCAGCATGATCAATGGCGGGCTGGCCATACATTGAAGATTGCGGATTTCAACGGCGATGGATACAGCGATGTGCTGATCTATGCCGCCGACGGAGCCACTGAGATCCGCTATGGGCAGATGAACGGCGGTTTGCGCTTTGCACCGAGCACCGCCGACCTATGGTCCACCGGGCACACGCTGTTGACGGGTGATTTCAACGGCGACGGCAGAGACGACGTTGTGATCTATGCAGCGAACGGACACTCCGAAATCCGCTACGGCCAAGCCGGTGATGGTCTTCGGTTCTCCGCGCAGAGCGTCTCCAGCTGGAGCCCTGGGCATCACTTGTTGACCAACGACTTCGATGGCGACGGGCGCACCGACGTTCTCATCCAGTCGGCGAATGATGATGTGGAAATCCGGTACGGGCAGGCAACGGATGGCCTGCTGTTCTCACCAGCTTCCGCAACCCGCTACAACCCTGGCTGGCGCTTGCACACCGGGATCCGCTGAGCCAAGCACCCCGGTTGCGAGGAATCGCGACCGGGGCCTCCAAGAGTGGAATTGGATCGTTCGATGAACACGATAGGCTCCTAGTCAGTAGGGAGCCGGCATTGCGCCGGCATAGATGAGAGGCCTTGGCCTCTCCCTATCGTGTTATGGGTTTGAAATCAGGTTGAGTGATCTTCGGGGTTCCGGCTTGGCTTTCACTGTGGCAGGGTGCAGCTAGGCGCGTAGGAGCAGATCCATATGGGCACCCCAGAAACCGACGTCTCCCTGCTGAACGAGATCAAGGCACTTCGACAGCAAATAGCGGTGCTATGCGTCGATCTGTCCGGCAAGGACTGGCTTACAGCAGACGAGGCCGCCCACTACTGCGGCGTATCAGTTAGCCAGTTCAATGCCCGCGCCCACGAATACGATCTCGATCCGCGAAAGTTCATGGGAAAAAAGCTCTATGCGAAGGGGGCTCTGTATCAGGCAATCTATGGCGCCAAGGCTTGGACGCGCTCCTCCGTAGCTTCCACGCCCACCCTAGTGGCAACCTCGCCTGATATGAGGGAGGCGCTGGTCCGGCTGCGGCGCTATGACGAGCGCAAGGGGAAGCGCTAGTGGTCCCTTCCGGCAAGCTAATGACCGTAGCAGAAGCGGCTGAGCAGAGCGCGTGCTCTGCCAAGACGATACGCAGAGCCATTGATGGCGGGCAACTCACCGCTGTGAGACTCGGACAAAGCGCCAAGTCGGATCGCATCCATAGAGAAGACTTAGAGACTTGGTGGAACCAATGCCGCCTGCGACCTGTAGCAGCTCCCAGAATATCTGTACGTGACATTCCCCCGCCACCGCTCGATACGGCGGAGGCGAGACTCGAGAAGAGGCTGGGAATCAGTGCCAAGGGCAAGACGGTCCCCCGCCGACGCTAAGCAAAGAGGGGCTGCAACGCCAGCAAGGTCCGGCAATCGCCCCCCGCCTGAAAGGGGGATCAGATTCGAGCTCGGGACAATAGGTCTCTACCTGCCCTGACCCACGCCTTCATGGGATCCCTCGCCCTGAGCTTGGTCTCCTTCGGCGGCAGGCGCGGCTGCTCGGTGACTATTCCTAAGAGACGATGGTCAACACCAGCGCCACGATCAGCGCTGAAGTCAACAGGAATGACGCTAGTACGAAGCCAAATGCCCGTAGATGCCCCCCTTCATTCAGCGCGACGAAAGTCTTCGTCCGAGCCCACAAGTACCAGGCTACGGCTGCAAGACCGATCAACGGCCCCAGCGGATTCAAAGGCCCCGTCTCCGTCGAGGTCACTGCCTGCGAAATTGCGAGCAAGATCACGAAGGGACAGGCGATAAAAGCCTGGATGGAAAAAGGTTCCCTCAGGGTCTCTCGATTCACCGGGAGGCACTGCCTCCGAAGGGTGCTCAGCGCCGCACCAAGCGCATAAATGCAGAAGATGGCGGACCTGGTCAGCAGCAGCCCCTCCTCGCTGCCAAAGAGCAGCTTGCCGACAGGGCCGGAGACCACCAGCGGGGCCATCCGCATTGCCATCTCGATGGCATGGGCTATCGCCACAGACAGGATCAGCATGAGAACCGGACTGATCGCATCCGCAAAGCGCTGCTCCTGATCCTTCGCGAACTCCCGGCGGGTGTACTGAGCAACCTCACCTGGTCGAACCAGCACGCGCCAAAGCGTTCGCGGATAGAACACGAGCCAACCTACAAGCTCGTACAGAAATTCCTCAAGCGATCGAAGAAGTCGTATCAAGTCCATTGGATCGAGTAGGCCGCCGGTGGTATGCCCGAGGTTACAGGTGAAGCGGGCACAGCAGATCAAAGGGGCGCATCTCACCTGGCTTATCGGGAGAGCGGCTCCCTCCCCGCCCTTGCTCATGCTTTCATCGGGCCCTTCGCCATGGGCTTAGCGACCGGCGGCCTGCGCGGCTCCAGCGCCTCCTTGATCCGCGCCAGTTCCACAGCTCCGGCCTCGGCTAGGCGCCGGGCCTGTTGCTGCTGCTCGCGGGTCGGCGGCAGGCCGGGCAGTGGCGGCAGAGGCTGGATCGGGGTGCCGTCGGTCAGCCGGGCGACCGCCTGGCGCAGTGGCAGATCGGGGTAGAGCCTGGCCGCGCACCAGCGCTCAGCGTAGCGCATGCCCTGCCTGATGCTGGCCGCGAGCACATCCTTGGTCTGCCACATCTTCCGGGCGTCCAGGTGTACTCGAACGCCCTGCTCCCTCGCTGGGGAAACGCTGGCGATCTGCCGGCCGCTCCACCACAGCACCCAGCTGTCCCCCATCTGGACCCAGCCAGAGGGGATCGGGGTGGTGCTGAAGCCTTGGTAGCCGTGCGAGGGGAGCATGGCAGAGAGGATAGGACTGGGCGTCGCAAATCCTGCGAACGCACCAGCGACCTACCTGAACCGTCCTGCATTGGTAGATTCGCGATGCATCCGGATTGGCTGCCAGGGCGTATCTGGGGTGTCTGCGCACCGCAGGCAACCTATCGAGGAACGCACAGTGAACCCTCTTAAGCGCATTGCCGCCGCAGTGAGTCTCGCCGTACTTGTTTCAGCAGCTTCGTCCAGCTTCGCCGCCAGCCCAGTCATGGTCGGTGGGGCGGAGATGTATCCGACCAAGACGATCGTCGAGAACGCCATCAACTCCAAGGACCACACCACATTGGTCGCAGCGGTCAAGGCAGCAGGCCTGGTCGACACCCTCAATGGGGCCGGTCCCTTCACCGTTTTCGCCCCCACCAACGCAGCCTTCGACAAGCTGCCGGCGGGTACTGTGGATACCCTAGTAAAGCCTGAGAACAAGGCTCAGCTGACCAAGATCCTGACCTACCATGTAGTTCCTGGCAACTACAGCTCCGTCCAGCTTATGGCGGACGCCAAGAAGCATGGCGGAAAGGCCACTCTCAAGACGGTTCAGGGCGAGCCGCTCACCGTAGCGCTTCGTGATGGGAAGCTTTGGGTGGTCGACGCCAAGGGAGGCAAGGCTGGAATCAGCATCGCCGACGTTGGCCAGTCGAATGGCGTCATCCATGTGATCGACACCGTCTTGATGCCGAAGTGACCCAGCGCGGGCCGTAGGCACCTCAGGGTGCCTACGCTTGCGAGGCCGGCGAGGGATCTGGCATAAACAATCTGTCAAATCCAATTTCTTAACTGTTCATGCTGTATGGTTGACGCATCAGGCTCCTCTCAGGCGCGAAATTCTTCGCCCCCGTGTCTAGCCCCTTACAGGCACGACACATGACACCCTCAACTGCTTTCCGGGTCCTTCGGATCCGCCCTGTGCTGCGCCTCAACGGAATGATCGAGCGAGTAGAGACTCTGCAGGTTAAGTGCGGCGCATGTGGGGACGAATCGCGACGGTCGCGAGGGTATGGGCTTGCCGATGTAGAGGGGGGTGTAAAGCTCACCTGTCCAGGCTGCGGGGTGACGGGAATACTGACCGGCGACCAAGCTTGGATTCTCTGGGCCGAGCAGATGAGGCAGGACAGAATCTTGGCGCTAGCAGGGGTGGAGCCGGACGACCTAAATCGGCCCTAGGTCCTGAATCACCGCCTGCCCTTCACGGAGCACGGCGGCCAGAAGGCGCCCACCCGCCACCTGCCTCCCTACCTGTTTGTTGAGCCAGGTCGCTTGGATCCTGCCGGCCGCGAGGACGTCGGCTGGAGCGAAGCTATCCGGCCTGCCCGCCAGCGGATCGCCAGGAGAAGCTAAGCCACCGTCCAACGGGTGCACTACGGTGGCTCTGGAGCTATCGCTCTTTGCGTAAGCGGTGGCCACCATTCGACCGCTCTGGGGCGACCAGCCGCCCAGCACAAATTCAGCACCAAGCTTCTCGATTGGCAAGCGCGCCTCGGCTGCCGCTCTTATGTAGTTTGGCCACAGCTGGTCCACTACCAGACCCAACTCAGCGGACAGCCGTTCCATAGTGAAGTCGGCGCGGAAGCTCGCCTGCAGCGCCAGCTCGTAGATCCTAAGGAAGAACTGAGTGGAGCCACGAGTAGCCAGCACAAGGTTGTGCTGAGGAATCAGTAGCAGCTTTGCTCCGGAGGAATGGACCCCGGTTCTCGCGTCCTCCGCGAGGGTGTCAACCGCAACAAGGAACTGGTCTGGCCGCAGCAGAACGTTGAGGATGCTCATAGCGGACTCGTCTAGAGTTCCTCAGACTATCACCTGCCCCGCCCAGCCTGTCGAGACTGCCATGACCACCCAATTCACGGAAATCCTTGATCGCCTCCAAGCCTGCGAGGCCGGTCTCGAGATGCATCGCGGCTACCTCAAGGCGATGGAGTATGCGGTGCGGCTTTCCGTACTGACCCATCCTGCTCAGGATCAACTTTCCGAGGCATGGCTTCAACTACTACCCGGCATCGTCTCGAAGCACAAAGAGGACGCGAGCGATCTTTTCGCTGCGGCCTTCCAACAGGCATTGACCGTACTCACCGAACAAATCGGGGATAAGCATCAGGGAGATCAGGCAGCCAGGGCGTAAGGCCCAACCAAGGCAGCTAGGAGACCCATGGCCGTCGGGTTGGCGTACTCGGCATCTCCGCGCTGATTGAATCGGGTCCAGTCGGCGTGGGCCAAGCGCTTCAGCTCTCCCGGTTCTACCGGAAGCCACTTCATTGGCCAGAAGGGCAGGCGGCGCTGACCAACGCTGCCCCGCTGTAACTCCACGATGCCGTTATGGCTGCTGGCGCCAAGCACGCGGGAATAAGCCACAGACAATCCATCCTCCGGCCCCTCCATGTATTGGAGGAAGCGTTCGCCATCGAAGAGAAGCACCCCCGTAACTCCAGCGTTACGGTTGAACCGGGCCGCGTCGTCCACAATCAGATCAAGCTTTCCGTTGACCAGGCCCAGCTTATCGCCGGAGATTTCCTCGCCGGCACTGCTCACGTATACAACGGCCCTGATGGGCATGGCGCCACTCCTTGATGAGAAGCAACCGTAGCAGCCGGTGCCAAACGAGAGAGTGAGGAATCAACGCTTTGTGATGAATCGTTCATGGCGGTCTCACAGTGAACAGGGAAAGCTCTCACTTCGCCCATGCGGTAGACCGTGCAGCATGTTAGCTACTTTTGAGCTTGCGGCAATGCCTGATACAGGACTGTTCTACGTAGTTGATGTTGAATCGGTGCTCGATGAACAGGGAAGAATCGCCTACGTCTCGAGCTTAGCGGTACGTTGCGCCCGCTGCAGTACGATTACTAGCTCTACAAGAGCCGAACTGGAAGCGTTGCCTGGTGGCACTGTGCTCACTTGCGGAAAGTGCGGGGCCAGGCAGATGGTCAGCAATGCCCGTTTGGTGGAGTGTGAGCACATTCTGGGCGATGGTCGTTCAGCACCAAGCGTAGACTAAGCAGAGCCAAAGCTGCATTGCCGTTGAAATCGTTTCGAAAAACGATGAGCAATGCTAGGCGAATGTCCGTTCAGTCGGAAGATGCCTCCTGCTTGGATGAAGCTTGCCTCGCATAGCGAAGGACCGTTTCTTCGTCTTGGAGGGCGATTTTTATTGAAGAAAGCCATCTCCCCGCTGCACCACGATTCTCAATCAAAATTGCAAGGTCATCACAAAGACAATTGGCACACAGATAGCCACCAGGACTTGGCCTCCGGCACCTCTTACACGGCAGCAAAGTAGTCTCTGACGGGCTACGGAGCTGATAGGCAATCCGCACCATCAAAGCCTCTGCATCCGTGCCCCTATCTCTCAACCTATCCACGGATCACCGCTCCTTCCACAGAAAAGGGGCAGCGCAAGCCTGCGCCACCCTCTCTCAACTACTCGCAGTCGATCTTACTTATTCGACTTATGAGCCCCGCCTTCATTGGCGTTGCGCTCTTTGGACTCCTTGTCCTGGCGTTCCTGCTCCTGTTGCTGTTGCTTCTGCTTCCCTGCATCCGGCTCCGCCACAGCCGGCTTGTTGGTATTGGATGCATCACGTTTGAAGTCATTCATAACATTGCTCCATCGCGGTGGACTCACCGCATCAGAAGCATGCACGTCCCCCTGTTAGCTGCAGGTCGCTTTGCAAGAGAAGACTGAATCGGGCACATGAATGAGCCCATTCGACCAACAGGCGTACAGTCACCTCGGTACATTCGAGGAAAATGCCATGAACAGGGATAGGAGTTATGTTGATGTGGAACAAGAAATTATCCACTGGCGCGCTAAGTTCGGGACTGGCGAATTCCCAGGCGCCAGTTTCGGGCTAGATATCCAGCCGATCATCAAGATTGCATGTGATATCTACATAAGAGATCCCCACGGAAGCCGCGAAGCTTGGGCTGACGACTTGATTCAAAGGCTAGAGATGCGTTCTGGCCGTACAGGCAATGAGGCCGCTGCAAGACGCCTTGGGTCTCGATGCTGGGACCATCTCCTCTCCTGATGCCCCCTATTTTGCTGACAACCAACCTCTCAAGCAGTCGCGCTGCACGGCCATCTAGATAGCCACACACCCAACCACCTGCAGACAAATGGAACGAAGATGGACGGCGCATCTATACGCCATCCATTCCAGCTTCACACCAGTCGTTCTCACTTACCCTTGCAAGACTTCAGCACTCCAAACTTGCTCCACTAGATTCGCGCGCGACTCTCACTGAACATCTTGAGCTGGATTCGCTGCTCGCAGGAACGCAGCCTCCATGGAACGATCACTTCTGCGTCGAGCATGTACCCGTATCGCTTGAAGCCTTTCACTCCGATACTTGACCCGTATCCATATCGCTCGCAGCCCTTCAAATTGGTGCTGGATGCGTACCTGTAGCCCTCGACGTCGTTCATACATAAATCACTCCATCGCGATGAATTCACCGCATGACGATGGTGCGCGCTGTCCCGTTACTACCCTGCGATACGACACGAGAAGAATGAACGGGAGGCGTAGCAAGCCGCCAACAATGCTTGAGCTGCCACGTCAGCCGCGCGGTCAGCACGCCGCGGAACAACCTAGAGGATCTGCTGCAGCAGGTCGCTTGGACAACTATGCCCGGGCTTTCCGTATCCAGCAGCAGCTCCGCCTTCTCCGGCCAGGCCACCCTCCGGCCATGTGTGGTCGATTCGTCCTGCAGCATGCGCTCGCACTGCTCACAGATCAGATTGGGGCGCCGAACTAGGTCGATGCCTCCACTTCCGCCCAGCGCACGTCGCTGCTTGGCAAGTGCAGCAGAACCCCACTGCACAGCTAGCAAGGCAGACAGAGGACGCGAACCAATCTGAAACACAATGCGAACGCATCCCCAAAGCATGACGAACGCATTGGAAGTCAGTCGAGCAGTTGCTCGAGGCGGCTGCCCCAAACAGAGGGCGTTCGCCCTAACGTCACAGGCGACGTCACTGTGACGTAACGGTGCAGAAGGGTTCGAGAACCACTCTTCAGCTGCTCCGTATGCGCAATCGTCCTCGGGTCTTACGACGCTGGCAAGCTCGCTGACCGTATCGGTTAGTCTCTCGCCACTTCAATACCTCCCCGGCTACCCATGTGGCCGGGCGCATGGTCAGGCGTACCGGGAAGTCCGGGCGACACGCCACCGTCTCTAGGACGGATCGAGGCGTCAGCCCCAGAAGTTCCCCCACAGCAGCCGCGTTTATCGCTCTGAGCTCAAATGGCACCGAGCTATCGTGTTCGTTCATGGCTACATCCGTTTACAACTGCTGGACCGATCAGCCTAGCCAGGGCCGCCGCTCCCGTCATCTATTGCCAATTAGGACTCGAACACCCTGTACCGCAACCCATTTGAGATCACGGGCGTAGTCAACGACTGGGGGACAGATGACCTGCGCACAGTGCTCACTCGCCTGTCGCCAGGGACCGCTCCGGCGCCGTGCCCTCAGCTGAAAAAGCCACGCTGTACAACTTGCGGAGTCGGCCCAGTTACCTTAGTTGCGCTCTACGCGCCCTTGCCCAGACCTTCATCGGACCCTGCACCAGAACTCGGTCGCCGACTGCATCGAGGGTATATTTCATCCCATGTCCAATCGACAGCCAAACTCGTCCCGCTACGAACTCAAGGCGGCGCAGCATCTGATCGAAAGCCAGCGCAAGCTGACTCCGAGAGTCACTAACATGCTCCTCCGTCTTCTGACCATGGCTGGAACTGCGCCGCCAAAAGCGCAAGAGCAAATGGGCCAGGGTATCGGAAGACGGCTGACAACCATGCTTGAGGCGACCAACGCGGTCTTCTCTCTCATCCCGCCAAGCAACACCAGAGTGACGCGAGATGCTTTGAAGAATGCCACCATAAATCTCCAAGCCTTCCTCATCCATACCGTAGGCATCATGGACAACATGGCCTGGGCCTACGTCTACTGGCACGGGATAGAACAGGAAATCTATCGGAACGATGTTGACCTCTTCAAAACCAAGATGCAGGAGAGGCTCCCGATCAGCCTGACCAACCATCTAAACAGCCCAAACCTGACTTCGTGGCGAGACACCTATCTAAAGCCATACAGAGACTCTTTAGCGCATCGGATTCCGCCGTATATCCCGGAAACCCACACACCCGAAGAAGCACGCAAGTTACAAGATCTAGAGCGCCGCATTCAAACCGCTTCAGAAGCGGCTGATTGGGATGGTGCGCTTATGCTTCAGGAAGAAATGGGTGCCATCCAGGGGCATGGCTACCTAATGGTCTCCTCATTCGCGCCCAGCACCGGGCCGGTATTGCTCCACCCCCAGATGCTTGCCGATTTCGAGACCATCTTCGATGTGCTGGGGGAGTTTGTCCTGGCTATAGCTACTCCGCCTCAACCACGCAGAGCCCAACCGTAAGGCACCCCGAATCCTTATCCCAGCCTTCTCAACCCTTCAATTTCCATAACGAGTGCCTCAAATGCTGGTTGAAGCCGAGAACTACTTCGCTTTGATAGTCGAACCAACCTGCGCCGAATACTTCGAGCGACCGTGGGATTTCCGCCGAGGGATCTTGTCCCTGATCGTGACCTCTCACATGGTCGATTACTGGGTGATGGACAACTACGCGGGAAGCCAATCCAAGAAGGCGATGGGCGACGCAGTGAGCCACGGCCGCTTAGCCCTGACAGGTCTTCACCCAGACTTGCAGCTACTCGCCGACGCAGCTGATGCAGCCAAGCATGGAAGGCTCGCATCGCTTCAGAATAGGACCCGGCAGATCAGCGGAGCCGATCAACTACAATCGACCCCTGGCATCTTTAACGCTCCCTTCGGCCAAGGTGTGTTTGCCGAGGCGATGGAAATCTACTTCGATAGCCCCGAAGGTCGACGCGTGAGCATCCGGAGACTCCTAACGCAGACCTTGGACTTCTGGCGCGGCCAGTTGGGAATTCAATCCAAGGCCCAGCCAAGTGCTCCAGGTCAGGAAATCCCTGACTAGATGACGCAGGGGTCCTCCGCGAACGTAGCTCCATCAATTGGAGCGCACATGAGCAACTCGATGTAGAACGTGAATTCGTTGGGACTTGGCACCGTGGTGATGCTTGCTCTTGCCCTGCCTGCCGGCGGGGTCGCTCTGGCTTCCCACCTCGCGGTCTTCGAAGCGCGTGCCTGCACCGGATTGTCCCAGCTGCAGGAAGGGTCTCACGAATTCGAGCAGAGGCTTGCACAGTGCATGCGGGATGGCCGGACTCTTCCGGTTAAGTAGGCCGGAGATGACTACCGCTTTCCGGTAGCCTCCCCTCACTCAGCGCACACCCTTTCGGCCAAGCCGCACAGCGCAGAGGTCGATCACGTTGAGAGACGGCAAGCAGCGTGGCCGCTCTCCACATCGAATCAAGGATCCTCCTGCCCGAGCCACTCAACTAAGTCCAACCCCGCCCATCGCTTCGCATGAGACGCCTCAGCCACGTCTACTGATCTTCTATATTGCTTAGGAAGAGGTGAAGCCAAGGGCTTAATTCTTGGCGGCAACCGTCCAAGCTTTGAGGGAACAATGCGCAGAGGGAAAAGGCCGGGGGAAATCGCAACCACTCGCCCGTCCCGACCATACACAGCATTACTGTCGTGGACTCCTAGCCAACGGCACTCGGAGAAAGAGTAGAGATCATCTCCATCAGGGAAAGCTAGCGGCTGAAACTCTGCGTCGAATACATACCCGTCGAGCATCCACCCGAAATGACTGCCATCGGGCCCGAACAACGTCACAACCATGTCTGCGCTCTCCCATTGATCGGACAGGATCATCTTACCGCGAGTACTGACGCCCCAGTGACATCACTGTAAGGCCGACGCCTATGCCTATCCGAAGATTTCGGCGACGCCTGCGGGACCGCTAGAAAGCTTCCGTCTTAAGGTTTTGCGTCATCTAAGCGACCAACAATCGAGGACAGCATGTACTTCGTGTCGTTCCGGTTGAACGCCGAGCGGGTTGTGAGCGATTCGATCATCACGCCGTAAGAGGCCTCCTGCCCAACGACCACGCCGGACTGTTGCCGTAACACATCGGGGCCCACGTACCCTCTGTATGACACCTCTCGAAGCTCATCAAAAAACTCAAACCGCTCTTCCGTTTCACTAAACGTCTGGAAGAAGCCCGAGGCAATGACCGTTTCATGTATGACTTCCAGTGAATCGCTATCACGAAGCAGGCGACTTGCCTTTGAGGGACTTAGAAACAGCACATCCGCTGAGGTTTCATAGAGCAAGTCCACCTGCTGCTTTTCGACACTTACAAGAAGCTCCTTGAACCGCTTCATGACTCTTGCAGCAGCCTCAGTCGTCAAATCAAAGCTAGCGCTTGAGGGCTCTTCGAACGAGCGCAACAATTTCACCATCGCATCAGAAATGGAATGATGGAATATTTCATCCATTGGCTTAACGTCAATCTCAAGTGACCCAGGGCTCGCGGCGGCGAAGCCTAAGGCAGCATGCTCCTGGACATATGCAGGCAATCGGCCAAGGCTGTTACCAGCCCCTCCTTCAACATACTGCCCCAATGCAGTCCAGAAGCGCTGATAGCAGCTCAGAATCGACGCGACGATCCGGAAAGGGACCGCCTCCCGTGGATCCTTAAGCGCTGCCATCGAAAGTTTGGCGGATGCCGTGTTTATAGACCTTTTTGGAAGCGCTTGTTCCAATACGAATCGTGCGGACTTTGGCATCGGAATCTGACGTGAAGGAAGCGCGTCAACAGGCACCTCGCTTACATCACAAATCCAGCTGGACATCAGCTCAAAGTAGCCTTCTACATCGCACACGAGAAGATCGGGCTTATCAAACGCGTCCCGCAGCAGAGCGCTGCCGCTCGCAAGTCCACGAAGCTCCACGCCCGATACCTTGGTAAAGACCCAGCGAACAACACTTCCGTCCTCGACCTCGTCCGAAGCCACGCCTAGCCGGCGCTCGCCCTTGTGACGCACGAGCACCATTTGGGGGCCGTCATAGTTAAGCAGCTCAATTACGTCTGCGAAAGGCAGATCGATTGGCAACACAGACTGCCCGAGCACCCATCCCTGTCTCATGAGCGCACCAGTAAGAATTTTGAAGGGGCTAGCTGGAGTGACTGTTGAAATAGCCACATCGTGTGGTGCAAGGGGTTCTTAGTAGTTTGCTTAAAGACCCCATCCGACGGAGCAAAATCCGCGTAAGCACGGAGTCTGGACTGGAGATTCGGGACGGCTTCTTGCAGCTCTACCAAGTAGACTTCCGTCAAGCCACACGAAAGGCCAGATCGCAAGCATTCATCTTGGCCCTCGTACAGCCCTTTTTCTTTCGCAGACTCAAGGTCTTTGGCCTTCGCCGGAACACTGCGAGTGAGCATGTAGACCCTGCCGTTCAGTGGTAGAGCATCCGCAGGAGGGCATTGAGCCGGAAGGTGGCCGGGCCACGGCTTCGGAGGCGGATAACTGCTGTTCATAGCTCTTCTTGACCGTCCATGGGCACTTTCTCGTCTCCGGCGACTTTGAGCTATGCATCGGCCGAACGCAACCAAGCTAATACCATGGCGGAAGATATCTGGCTGGTGACAGTTGCCTTCCAGCCTAAGCACTTGAAATAAAAGGAGATCTGTCGCCAGTCCTTCAGTCCTGCATCTAGCTGACGCAGTTCTAGCGCGCGATCTCGAGTGAGTGAATCCACAAAACGACGTCGGAATGGCCTAGTTGATCGGATCCGCCCTGTGCCGGTAGTGGCTATCGACCATGACCACGGCGGACCGCCCTACGAAGGCCACGACCAGGCCACAGGCACACGCCTCACCGACCTCCCCAGGGCACCCGTCCTCATGCAGGAGATAGTGCCAGTTGATCTTGCCGATCAGGTCCTTGGCCAGGCCGGCTCGGGTGATCAGGTCTACGTAGTCCACCTCCCCCTCTGCCGAAAGGATCTGGGGGGCATCACAAAGCAACATGGAACCGCTCCTGTTAGGGACTCCAAAAACTGGACGTAGGCCTACCTAGGCCGTTCCGCTCGCATCGCGCGCACGCGTAAAGGCGTCGGAAAACTCCGAAGACCCGGCCGGCCCCGCGCGTGTGCGTACTGGTCTCGAAACTCCGGGGTCGCGGTCGGCGGGCTCGCCCGCGTAGAGGTGTCCATTAATTCCAGCGCCCTCGCCGATGGACCGATCCCGACCAGATAACTCATTGATTTCCAAGCGCTACACAAAACTGTGCCGCGTGAGGACTCCTGCGTCAGCACCTGACTTCCCGGAGCACAGCGGCCAGCTGACGGAGCGCCTTCCGCTCCCCGCCCTTCCAAGCGTTCCTAGCCGCCTTGGCCTTTCCTTCGACGCTTCGCGGGCCGGTCGCCTGCTCCCACGGTCGCCAGTCCTGGATTGCCTGCGCCTGCCGCCGGCGCCGCTCTGGGGTCCAGCCATTGCGCATCTGAGATCTCCTCCAATAGTTCGTTCCGCCGACTTTTTGTTCCCGCGCGCCCGGTCTCTTCCGGGACCGGCCCGGGACTTTCCGGGGCAAGGTTGTTCACCTGCTGGTGGCCACCGGCAATATTGGCCTGCTTCACGAATGCCACCGCTCTCGGGTTCTTGATCTCGGCCAGGGTCTCTAGGGTCGTCCGGCACTGGGACTGCGCCTTCAGGGCCAACCGCATGTAGGTCTCCATGGCGCCCATGTGCTCCCCCATGTTGAGGGCCGCTCGACGGCTCATCTCCAGGAAGACCGCATTCAGGGCAATGGCTTGACTGGTCAGCAGCCTATCGGCTTGGTCGGTCTCGCCCTTGGCGGCACGCCCTACAGCCGCCCGGGTCGACTTCACCAGCTCGTTCAGCTCGTTCCCGCCGGCCACCCCGGAGTGCTGCGCAAACAGCAGGCTGACGAAGGCGTTGCTGGCAATGCCCTCAGCAATCAACCCGGCCGACTTCTCCTCCAGGGTCTGCCCCTTCTCCAGCGGCACATCGAGCTTCGCCGCGCGCTGGCTGGCGTCCTCGGCGGGTTGGTTCTCTTTCCTCATGAGGTTCAATTCCTCTATGCAGGGGGGGCGCCCTGCTGGTGCTACGATTTGGCGACTCAAGGAGGGGGCTATGGACACCAGATGCCTGCGGAGACTCACTACTCCCGCTCTGACGGCTGCCTCCCTAGCTCTGCTATTCGCCCTCACAGGCTGCGAGCGAGACTCCTGCAAGGAATACTCCCGATTCACCTGCAAGCAACTTGAAACCAAGCCCTTCAACGTCTACTACTACGAAGGCACAAAGACCTCTTCTGAGCCGAATGAGGTCTTCCTTGGCACGGCTATTGGCCTTCAGCAGTGCGGGACCGTCGCTTGGAATGCCGCACAGACAAGAAGGAAGGACAGCGCAGAGGATTGGTCTTATGTCTGCTGCCTTCAGACTGAAGAATCGTCATGCGCAGAGAAGCATCGATGAACCAAAACCACCTACCCGATGGAGTGACCCGATGAGCAGTGACAAGGTAGACCTGTCCAATGTTGGCGGACGGCCTAAGGATTGGATGCAGCGGGAGCATGAGAAGGAAGTCGCATCAAGCTCAACTGATGGGTGGAAGGTATTCCTATCAGTTGGAGCGATCATTGCCTTGTTCGTCTTCGCTACCTGGATGCTGGTCTCTGTCATTTTTGGCCCGTTCCACTAGGGCTTTTGCGATCTCTTCCAGTTCGGGATCGTTCGCGGCCGCTGCCTGTTTCTGCAGGAGGATCGCCTGTGGCACTGCCGCCCCCCGCGGCATGTTGGTTTGTGAGGCAAGCCACCTCACGGCGATTGGGCTGGTGAGTGCGCGAGCAGTCGCATTTGCTCCAACTCCACCCGCTGCCACGCCCGCTGCAGTCCTGAAATGGCCACTGCCCAAAGCATTGAGAAGGCCAACCCAGTAAGCGATCGCGGTGACCTTGTCCCCGCTTCCAGATGGGTTCGCATAGACCTTTGCGCCCTCTTTGATGTTGTGCGCAACCCTGGCCACCTGGTTCATCGACTCCCTGAAGTTCTTGCCATAGCGACCGAACAGCACCGTCTTGGCCTCCTCGCTCAGGTCATTCCAGTTACGCATGAAAGTGGACGAACTGAAAACGTCGCCATCTACGTTCTGGTTCCCCGGAGTGGCTAGCCCCAAGCGCTTGATCACAGCTGCAGATACGGCCTTCTGCTCATTCTGCGGTAGCGAGTACATCACGGCACGGAGCGTGGTTGCACCGTCCCTGGTGCCCGAAGTAGCTGCCTGGTAGACCTTCTCCGGGCCCCCATGCTTGTTCAGAATGCGCTGAACCAGATCATTCCTTTCAGCGACGTTCCGGGTGTAGTTGTTAGCACGTGCTGCGGCCCGCACTGCTGCCGGTCCACTGTTCTGCGCAGCCGCAAGCATGTCCTCCGACAGGGCCCCATAGACCTTCTGGAGCTCCTGCAGATCAGTGCTAGGGTTCAGGGGCGACGAGCGCCCGATCTGCTCACCGATGTCGGTGCGGATGCGCTTGAGCGCCTCATACGTCAGGTTTCCGCCATTCGCCTGGAGATCCGCTTCGAGGTTGTTCCGAAGCCTAGACATGCTGGGCTGGATCAAATCCCCGGTTGTTGCCCGTGCACCCGGGTTGGGAGTGGTGAGCCGCTGAAGAACGCGTTGCGTGTTGACCATGGGAGTCGGCGCGGTTCCAGGGATCTGCTGATCGACCGCCCAGTACAACGCGCGTTTCACCGCGTTTGTGTCGCCCTTAAAGGCATTCATGCCTCTCTCAATTGCGAGACCAGCGTTCTCCGAACCCGGATTTGGCGAAAGGTTGGAAGCCTTTGCTTTAAGCCCTGCGCCGATCCGATCAGCCTGGTCCTCGGCAAATCGGCCGAGTACTCCACCACTCGTAGGACCCTTGGATAGCAGGCCCTCCATCCCCTGAACCCATCCCGGCCCCGCAGCCTGTCCAACGGAAGGCGTCGCACCAAGTGCCTGGAAGTCAGCAAGCGTGTTCTGCATGCCTTGGCCGGAGCGGCCCCGAACCGCACCGCGCAATGTAGCCGCGCCGCCAGCCGTCGCAACACCTGGGGCGAGTCCACCCGCAAGCCCGGCAAGGAGCTGATTGCGTTCAGATGCTCCTGATTCGCGCGCTACAGAGGATGCTCCAGATCCGGTAATGGAAGACACAGTCTGCAGACCAGGCTGGGTGGTCAGGAGGTCGGCAAGGCGATTCCTGACGGGAGCCACATATCCCGGGGTTCGTATTGCAGCGCTCCTTCCAAGATTGGCAAGTGCGTTGATCCCGACGCCAGCACCCATGGTGAGGCTAGTGCCCGCCAGTGCTTCAGCAACATCGCCCAAAACACGATCAGCGCCAGTCTGTGCCTTGGGTAGGCCGAGCCGATCTGCCAGAGCTGCAGCCTCTTCTCGGTACGGGCGCGACTCCTGCAGGCCCACAGCACGCGCCACTGGATTGGCGACATAGCTGTTGAACGCGTCGCCGCCAACTGCCCCTAGCAGACCGCCAGCACTCTGCAACGCCGAGCGAACGCCGAATGCGAAGTCACGCCCCCTGCCCGGCATCCACCCATCGGCTTGGCGACCATCTGCAGTACTGGAAACACTGGAGGTCACATTCGAGAAATCAGCCCGCTCAGGTCTTCCGCCAACAACTTCGAGCTCCATTGGAGCCTGTCCAGGCCAATTCACAGTGCGCGAGGTGTCACTGTCGAACGCCTGACGAACCTGAGCATGCTCAGCAGCAGGCACATGCGGAGCAACAACTTCGTTCCAGTATTGATTACGAGCCTCCTCCTGCTGCTCTGGCGCAAGGGCCTGGTAGGCAGGGGAAGCGGCCACGTCAACCCATTTCTTGGCCATTGGTCAGTTCCAGAGATTGCTGTAGTTGGAAGAAGATGGCGTTGATGAAGGAGCTGCGCCTCCGTAGTGCTGGCCAGCCCCTACAGCGGGCGCTGCGCTCTGAGCCCGCTCCTCGTCCGCCAAGGACTGTTCCACCGCGGACCTCCACTTCTTGTAGTGTGTCTTTACACGCTCAATGTTGTCTCTGATCTGAGCCTCAGACTGATTGGGATCGAGGTTGGCAATCGTTGATTGCAGCGCAACCAGCTCCTGTACCGCGATGGCGCCGAGCGCACCGCCCGTGGGCGACGAATCGCGCATCTGCTGCAGCCTGTCGAAGCCGAGGTTGGCCTTGATGGTTTCCAATTCTGCAGCCAGGTTGTAGGAGGGGCTCCCCTCAACGCCACGAGAGCGAGCGCCTACGAAGCCAGTCGAATATGGGCTTACTAGACCGAGCGCCTTGTCCAGCGACGTTTCCACGTTCCCGGCGGCAGTCAGAGCCTGCCTGTACTGCTGGATACGCTTCGGACGCTGTGCTGCGTCCTTAGCCTGTGCTTCCGCCGCTGCTGTTCCGGCTGCCTGAGTGATCGCCCCCTGAGTCTTCACATCCTGCAGCTGACGCTCCTGATTGAGCTTGTTCGGGAAGTTGGCGTTCTCCACATTCGTTGTAGCCTGCGCAGTACGCGCAGCCTGGTCTTCGGGACTGCGACCAACTGCAAGTGCAGGATTAATATTGTTGGACGCGCCACGGGGGAGCTGCAGGTGGATGTGATCGCCCTCATCGATGGCCTGATAGCCAAGCTGGCGCGCACGGGAGATGAATGCAGGCTTCTGGTTGGCCGGGACTGCATAGTCTGCTGCAGTGCCGTTGAGATGCTGGCTGTTGGGCTGACCTCCAACCTGGGCATTCCGTTCGGCAGAGCGCGCACCGCTGGTCATGGTCACAGACGGGAATTCAGTCGCCAATTGGCTGAATGCCGCGAAGTGATTGCCGTCTGCCGGAGTAGCTACAGGCTGCGGACCAGTCGGGGCTTGCGGAGCAGTGACCATCCCAGTAGTGCCGCCCAGCGGAACAAATTCCCCAGTGGACTCGTCGTACACCTCACGCGATCCCGTACGCGGGTTATTCCGGCCCATGCGCTTAAGACCGTCCGCTCCTTGGAATTCGAAGAATCCATAGCCAGCGTTGGAGGCTCGTCCTTTCAAGCCAAGCCGGATCTGGCGTGCCTCTTCCTTCTGTTCCGGCGACAGCCCTGTAGTCATCATTTCGAAGGAGCGAACATCGGTAGGCGTTTGACCGCTGATGTTTGGGGTGTTGTTCGCTACCGAGAGGACCTGCTCAACGATGGGCATCACCGTAGTGGCATCGAACTGGTCGGGGATCTCTGCGCCGAAGTTCCTTTTGAGGTAAGGAACTGCGCTGCGATAGATACCCGCCTGCATCTGAGGGCTGTTGGCGTACTGCTTCAGGGATTTCGCCAAACCAATCAGCTTCTCGTGCTGACGGCCTCCTTCAGTCTGATAGGCCTGCGCGGTCTTCGGATCAAGGGCGAACGCCCGATCGGTCGCGGGCAAATCTCCCGCGATGACCTTGGGTGCCAGCTGCTGCAACTCTGCCAGCATGTTGCGCTGCGTAACTGCCTTTTGGCGCTCAAGACCGTTCTGCATGCCTTGAGCAAAAGATTCATAGAAGGTGGCCATTAGATTCGGGAGCTCCGTCTGTAGTCGCTTGGCTGCGAGTGGGAAGGGGCGCCTGGCGCGCCTTCATCGGCAAAAAAAGAAGGCGGCAGCTCTCGGGGGCTGCCGCCTGGACCCGCCCTTGGGGGGACGTGGGGTCCTACTAGATAGGTCGGGATCTGGGTGTTTCTGACTCCCGCGTCCACCTAGGTCTAATGCCGTCCATTCACGAATGAATTCGACCTTGGTCATTTGGATTGCTCGCCTCACCTCGCCCTTAACGTCGATGTAGGTAACGGACGCAATATTGCGTCGGTTGAACTCCCTATCGCGATCCAGTCTGTCGTAGGCCCTCAAGGCAACGCTGCGGCGCTTCTGTCCCTCACTCGCAAGCGCTCCCCATGGCATCGGCGACTCTCCGGCTGGCGCGACTCAGCCATTCAAGCAGGCGCCTCTCAGCCGACTGGACCTCGGTACGAAACCGTTGTTCTTGGAGGGCCTGGTCTTTCGCCGCCTCCCGATAGGACCGCTGAGGCCGACTCACCAGCAATCTCCGCGCCGCCTCCAACGCAGCCCACTCCGGATGGCCGCATGCGGTCATGTGCATACAGACCAACGGCCAGCTTCTCTCGTCACCGATGGCGTACAGCATCAGCCAGGCGCCAAGTGGACCGTCCAGCTGAGCATCCGCGAGAGCGTGCAGCATCAGCCTGCTCTGCCCCCTGACAGGCGCGGCCGTAAGCGAACCCTGCGTCTTCCAGCTCCGTAGCTGGCGAGTACGATCAGCCGCAGCCGACGAGCGCATCACTGCCAACTGGTCAAAATCCAGCACCGCTTGGCGATCCCTCGGGCTGAACCTATCCAGCGCTTGTTTGCGGGCCGCCGCCTGCGTCGGCAGGTACTTGGATGCGGCCTGCTCAATCGAGTGCACTCGATGAATAGGTAGGTACGCACCGTCATCCGGGCAGGACTCCTCACTGGAGCAGCGCCTCGTCGCATGCCGGACTGTGGGCCGTGTTGGCGCCCCGAAGCCAAACGCACCAGCGATGCTCCTCACAACCAAATCGACTGCCTCGTTCTCCAGCAGCACCATCTCCAAGTACCGCTCATGTTCTCGAGATGCCATGGTCGGCCTCCCAGCACGACCCGTCCGCCAGACGGACTACTCCGCCTCGCGAACCGGTTCGCGCTTCTCCTTGGAGGCGTTCAGAAACGACCGCCGTGGCCTGAAGCCCTAAAGCCAATGCCTTGAAGCAAGAAGAGCGCGCTCCGCTTGGTATATATCTAGAAGGGTGTACACATAGCGACCTCGAAGGGGTGTGGATAACCGCCTGACTGGCCTGCATTGCGACCTCGTAGGTCTCTATGCGGGCCAACTCATAGCGGGATTGGCCTGCATAGCGACCTAGTTGGCCTACATAGCGACTACCCATTGCGATTCCTCCACAGGTTCAGTGGAGTTACGGTCGGTGGCTCAAGGTGCTTTTCGGACTCATCGACGGCGTAATAGGTCAGCGCGTACAGGCTGCACATGTTCTTGCCACCTTTGCGCGTCTCGATGATCCAGCCTGCGGAGAGGAGCTCAAGCTTGGCGCCGTGCACGGTCGCCTTGCTCCTCCAACCACGGGTTGAGAGCATCGACCAAGGGATGCTCAAATCGCCGTTTTTGCCAGGCCTGTATTGCCGGGCCAGTTCCAGCAGCAGCTTTACGGCGTTACCAGATAGCCGGCCGAACTCCGGCGAGTCGGAAATCCTGTGCTCAAGCATCAGGAACGGCGCGCCCTTCGACCGCCCTACGAGCTTCTGGCGCCGCCTGTCAGTGTTCTTCTGGGGTTGCGCCTGGCCATAGCTTGCGCCGCCCTCTGGAGACCGCTGGGCGCGGTCTTGGCTTGTACTGTGCATGTGCCCCCCAAGGGCAAGGAACACGGCCTCAGCCGCGCTTAGGACGTTTGGCTCTACAGGTCGTTCCTGCGTCCACGTGACGCCAAGTCTTCTTCTTGCGGATGCACCTGATAGTTGAACTATTCACGCCGTAGCGGCGCGCCCAAACCTTGGTTGGAACGATTCCCACCGTGCGCAGGACCGCTTCCACCTCTGCAACGCTGAGCTTGCACTGGGAGGAGGGGCTACCGAATTTGGCTATGTTCCGTGCGCGTTGAAGTCGGCGATTCTCCGAACCAGTCACCAATTGCAGGTTGTCCAGCCTGTTGTTCGACGAATCACCATCGAGGTGGTCCACCTCCATCCTCTTGGGTACAGGACCGTGGACGGCCTCCCACACGAGCCTGTGGGCATACCAGGTTGTGCAGGAACCACCTGCCCGGCGGTGAATGACCCTGATGTACCCGTCACGGTATCTCCGGCCTACTGTCCGCCCGCAGGCGCTCCATAGCTCCCCAGTACTCGGCGAGACGAGGAGACCGCTGGCGTAATGCAATAGCCTGTCAGTCGCGTTAGGAAGCATTGGATGCCTCCCAACCGATCTGCTGAGTGCTGCACCAAGTGGCTGCATGCTGCTCAAGGAGAGGCTTGCGCTCACGATATGACCTGCCCTGCCCGATCCACACCGCGTTCTGCATCCTGAGCTCTTGCTGCAGCTTGAGCTGGGCTGTGGAAAGCGAGTCCTCACAGACACCGCCAAAGACCCCAGTGATGCAGTGATTCACGAGTCGATGCTCGGTGGCGTAGTCGTAACCCTTCGGGTCCCTGCCCAGCCCAACCAGGGTGTCGTGCAGGATCCGGCACATTACGGTGCCTGCGACACGCTTTGCCATTGCCGCATCCTGCCTCGTGTCATTTGAGAGGAATGCCGCCGCGAGAACGTCAGCCGCCTGCTCTTGGAACAGCACCACGCGCTCCCGAATGGCAGCCTTCACCTTGTTAGGGTTAACTGTGGCCAGCCAGAACGGGAGCCTAGACAGGGGCAATGCCTGCATCTGGCGACTTTTGCCATCGCCAGCAACCATCCCCCTTAAGGTAGACAGTTGCCGAGCCAGGACGGGGTGAGATTTCAGCTTCTCAAGCTGCTTGGACCAATCCAGACCCATGCCTTCCACGATGGGCCGCATGGCGACAAAGGGTTGTCCTTGGTGGAGACGGCCGATGAGTTCGGCGCCGTGGAACTCGACGTGGATGATTCCAGTAGCCATTAGGCGGCCCTCCCCTCTTCGCAACGGGAGTCGATCCAGCACCGCACCGCCTCCGAGTCCCAGGCAGACAAGCGCGCAGCTACTCGGATAGGTCGGGGGAACCTACCATCCTTCGCCATCTTGTAGATGAGAGAGCGGGACATACCGCAAGCCGCGATCACCTCGGGCAGGCGCATTAGGGTTCGGCCCTGAGCGGCCACACGCCCAAGCCGGATAGCATCGGAGGTCATACCGAGGTCCCCTTATGCTGAGCCCAAGCCCGGCGGGCCGTGTCCGGCACCCGGTACTCAGTGAGGGAGTAAGAGCCGTAGCTGTCACGCCTCCGAACGCTGACAGCGAGAAGGAGCCCGCGCTCGATCAAGCCCCAGGCGTCCTTACGGCCCGGCTTGGTCTCGGCATGGGGGTGATCTGCGGTCCAGCCACCGAGGTCCAGCAGACGTCGCTGATCTGGGCTCAGATCGGAGAAGTCGAATCCGCTCATCGCACGGCCTCCAGTCTGGAGGACAGCACTCGCTGGAGATCGACCTCAGGGATCAGGGATCGAGTTCCAATTTTGACCGAGCGGATCTCGCCCGCTTTGATCAACTCGTAGAGGGTCGTCCGACTGACGCTGAGCCGGCGGCAGGCGTCGGGGATTCGGTGGAGCAGGGGGTCGAGAGCGTTCGTGGAAATGACCATTGTCCGTACCTGTTAGATGGGTACGAACCGGCGTCCGCACCCGCCCGGCTGTGTCCGGGCGGATGTAAAACTAAGCACACAGCATCTGCACTAGAAGGGACAAATGAGGCCCTCATTTTGTTCCGTCCGTATTGCGACACTTCTACTTTCCGGAAGATTTCTCCCCCCCTGAATTTTCCTGCATCTGCGCCGCATCCTCATTCGCAGCCTGAACTGCCAAAGCCTCTATATTTTCCTTGGAAGCCCAGGCTCGAGCGTTCGGCAGCAGAGTCTTTCGGATGTCATCAACCTCGACTCTACGCCCGGCTGGAAACGCCGCGTCGCACATGTCCCCGTAAGTGATCTTGTCCCCCGTGAGTCGACGCCAGTGATCCAGTACAAGCAGTGGCACGTAGCCACTCTGTATCCAGCGGGAATAGTCCGCTCGAGAGAACGGGCGCTTGGCCGCACGATGACTGTCTAGCTGCCTCATCGCCGCCAGCCACTTATCAAAGTCCTGCCGAATGGTTGCATCTGGAACGCTTAGATCAATCGCGACAGCCCTATTGTTGGTCAAAGGCAGTGCTGACTTAGCGAACTCAGGGGAGTCACGGAGCGCGACAAAGAACGGTATACGACCGAATTCCTCATAGGTCCGGACCTGTTCCTTAGCTTCCAGCCACGCTTCGTAATCCGCACTTAGCTCACATTCGATGACGCGTCGAGAGCTACCAACCAACTCCTGGGAACCCTCCAGTTTTTCTAGACGCGCTGCCATTTGCGCGACCGTCCAATTGGTGATCGATGCAACGCTCCCAAAGGCGTAGATCTCTGGGTTGGAGGCATACTTTTCCTTCCACCACTCGTGCCCCTGCCTACCCAGGCTCTTCTGAAGTGTGCTGAACATCTTTTCGAGCTCCACTCGATGCTCAGCGTCATCCTCTACAACAGAGTGCAGGATCTCGCTGACGTCACTCACGATGGAGAGTTCAACTATGAGATTCAACCAGTTCTCAGTAGCGAAGCCCGTCAAATCGTCGTAAGCATTCAGATCGAACCAAGTGGGAATTCGGCTAGCGGATTTGGTGCTGGCCACGTAGTTCCTCCTCAATTGAAACTGCCTCTTACTGAGGCCTTGCGTCCAGGGATGACAATTCGAAAGCAGGATGGTCGGACCTATCAGGGATCAGACATTGCGCTGGAACCATGCGTCTACCGGCGTACTCCTCAACGGTGACCGATGCCAAGTCGCTGAGAGCATCCTCCAATTGCTCCATGGTGTAGTCAGCCCCCCTCTTGGATTCAAGGCCTCGCATCAGAACCTCCCTCAGCGGTGATCCAGACCCAAAGAATCCATCGACAACGCCTCGCTGAGCGCTGTCCAGACTCCCCCCGTAGGCCTCAACTGCCGAGCAGACAATATCGGCCAGGTGGGCACTCTTGCTAGTGCGTGGGTCTGCTGCAGCAGCCTTAAGCGCCTGAAGGAAGGCGATACAGCAGACCCTCCCCAGCTCCCTGCCCATCAGATGACCATGGACTTCCGGCATCCGCCAATAATCACCCACCTTTGCATGGCTCTGGCGATAGAAGGGGAGGCGCTGGAGGGGGTTCGCACGAGTCCGGTTGAAGCGGACTGGGCGCCTATGTCGAGGCGTGCTCAATCTATTCACGCGACCCTCCTGATCTTCGTAACGGCTTTGACTGCAGCCAGAATGGACACCGACTCGCGCGGCAGCACTTGCCCTTGATCCATGAGCGACAGGCAGTACATGTAAAGTCCTCCACCGCCTCGGTCCTGTACAAAGCGAACAACAGCCTCTCCGTTGATATCTACGACGTAGACACCGTCATATCCCCATCGGGTAACACCGAGATCGACCAACAGGACGTCGCCAGCCTCCAAGGCTGGAGCGTTCAGATCATCCTTGACCGACACGTAGGCGACACTTGCTCCCGTGCGCTCGCCGGCCGAGCAGTCAACCACAGGGGCCGCCTTCATGGCCTTCGACGGACTCGCAAGCTCCCCTCCGTTACAGCTTGCCATAGCTTGGCTGATTGCCCGGCTCACAGAACCTCCTCGATCTTCTCGGCAGCAGAGGCGGCTCTCTCGTTGACCAAATTGACCACAGCCCGAACCGCAGGAGGGATCGCTGACTCTCCCATCTCGCCGGAGTTGAGGAGCAGATCGGTTACACCTTGGATGTCCCATATAGCCTGTACTGCATCGTTGAGCGCGTGGCGCAGCTCAGTGAGACGCCCTTCCATCGCTGTCGCGTCCATTAGTCGGCCCTCGATGCACGGCGGAGTGCTTGGGATTGCTCCAGGAGATGATCTAGAACGGCAAGATCATCGAACGAGGGAACCGATTCGTTCTCCATGCAAGTTCTGAAGAAGGAACGCACAAAACTGACGTAAAGGCTGGCGTCACCAAGTGCGTGCGATGTGTCGATGCCGGCGCAGATCTTGTACGTGGGCGCGTTGTCCTGCACTGGAATCCCGCCATACGTGGCCTCAATGGTCACCTCAGAAGCAGCCATAGATCACCTCCAGGCATGTAGCGACTGACGTAGGGGAAGCAGTGGCCAATGCCAAGGCGGCGACAAATAGCGCCGTGCAAAGCTTGTATGTGTTCGCGTCGTCGTTGAGGGCGAGCCACCGGTGGACTCGGACGAGCGTGATTGGGCGAGTTGCCACGATGGTGTTTGATGGCCATTTTTTGGCCGAGCGCGCCCGTTCAGGCGCAACAAGTACAATGCTGCAATCCATGATCGACTCTCCAATAGTCGGTTGTGGTAGGCCGAGCTAGGGGTTCCCGCCCCTTTCTCGGCCGCTTTGTTTATGCGGCTGTGCTTCTTTGTTCGGCCCTCCTCAAAGGCCTATCTCCGGTGATTAGGCGCGCTTGGCTTTGAACACCAGCACGTTCGGTTCTGTAACGCGCAGCTGGTCGAGATAGTCAGACCAGGCCTGCATCATCTTCCGGCGTTCCGGCAGGTGGGTTGCCCGGTTGTAGGCCCGCCCAAGCGGATCCTTTACGGCATGCGCCAGCTGGTGCTCGATGTAGTCCGGGCGATAGCCAAGCACTTCGTCCAGCACGGTTCTTGCCATCGCTCGGAAGCCATGGCCAACCATCGTATCTGAGTCGAAGCCAAGGTTTCGGAGCGCCGCGTTCATCGTGTTCTCGCTCATTGGCTTCAGCGAGCTGCGGACGCCAGGGAAGACAAATTCGCTCCGCTTCGTGTACGGGTACAGCTCCCGGAGAACCTCAACGGCCTGATCGGACAGAGGGACGATGTGCGGCGTTTTGGTCTTGCTGGTGACGTAGCGCCACTCTGCAGCATCAAGGTCGATGTCAGCCCACTTCGCCTGCCTAAGCTCTCCAGGGCGAACAAACACCATTGGGGCCAGCTTTAGAGCGGCTTGCGTGACCAGTGCCCCCTGGTAGCCCCACAGCGCGCGCAGGAGGCCTCCTATAACGGCAGGATCAGTCACGCTGGCAAAGTGCTTGGTCTGAGGCTGTTCAAGCGCCCCTGTGAGGTCCTGAGCGGGATTTCTGTCAGCACGCCCCGTCGCGATGGCGTAGCGGAAGACCCGCCCAGCATGTGCCCGGGCGCGATGCGCGGTTTCTACAACACCGCGCTGTTCCAACTTCCGCAGCGCAGCCAGCAGTACGGGGGCGGTGATGTCCCCAATAGGCAAATCCGCCAGTCCAGCCAGATCCTTCTCGATCAGCCGACGCTCACGCACAACCGATCCAGGGGAAAGGCCCTCCTTCGTTCGCTTGGCGAGCAACTCCAAGCCGATGGCTCCGAAGGTGTTCGCAGCCCGTTCTCCTTGGACTGCCTTTTCAACCCTGGCCACTTGAGCGGGATTAGCCCCGCCGCGCAGGAGCGAGCGCAGACGGTCGCGTTCGACGCGGGCAGCCTGCAGCGACATCGACGGGTACTCGTCGAGCGTAACGATGCTGGCCTTTCCCAGATAGCGGTAGCGGTAGCGCCACACTTTGGCTCCCGAGGGGCGCACTTCAATGCACAAGCCGTTGGCATCAGCCACACGGAAGGGACTGGCCTTCGGCTTGAGCGAGCGCAACTTGGTGTCGGTCAGCATGTGAGTCGAGCGCCTGTGAGTCGTTTAGGGGCGTCTAGCCCGCTGACACACAGCCTGACTCACTTTTTTTGTGGATGCAAGTGGATGCCGCTGGACGGCGCTGGATGCCTCGCAGGGCTTAAATCAAGCAACTCAAGGGTTTTGCGGACGTCTCTGGACTTCGCTGGACGTCAATGTGGTGGGCCCACCAGGATTCGAACCTGAAACCAAGGGATTATGAGTCCCCTGCTCTAACCGTTGAGCTATAGGCCCTGCGCAGCGCCACAGTGTAGTGGAGGCCGCGCTCGATAGGCTACCCGGCAGCAGCAAGAGCCTCAGCAGCACGTCCCAACCGCTTCTCCGCCACGTCCGCAAACCACACCTGCCGCCGCAGGTGTGCGTGGAACAGCGCCACCGTCCTCCCGGCCTCTTCCAGCCCCTTCTGCTTGTCGCCTCCGAAGCTCGCAAGCAACCCAGCACCCGACTGCGTCAGCAACGCCAATGTTGCTCTTCGGGCGAATCCCAGTGAATCCTCGCGCTCGTCGCGCATCACATCTTCCCAATCCAGTAGCGGCGCAAAACGCGCAGTCATGCGCGTCCGATTCACGCCTACCGTGCCCGGCAGCAATTTCCTTCAGCTCCATACTCACTCTCCTACGATTCGTCGAACCTCTTCCGCCTCCTGTTGAGAGAGGCGACCGGGCGCTTCAACACGGTCGTAGGGCCGCCCGCAGCTTTCCCCCTTGCAGGGTCTTGTATGACTGCGCGCCACCCGGCCAGAAACCCTTGGCTCACCGCAATGGCGAGAGTTGCGGTTTGACCTTGGATTGCCTGCTGTTGCAGCAGACAGTCCGCCTACGACGGTGTGTTGATCACCTGCGGAGGACTGTGTGGAAGGAAGGCTAGAGGCTTCAATTGGTGAATGCGACATTGCGTGCGCTTATCACTCACATCCGGCTACTCATTTCATTGAGGCACTTGGGGTTTCGGCTGAATGACCACTTCCCACGGCAGCGAATCGCAGCGAAGGCCTCAACAATTCTCAGGCCAGTTGCGTCACAAGGTGCGGCAAGCAGCCGACGCCAGTTAAGAAGACCCGCCGGATACGTCATCGCGAACAGCAGCCGAGCATGGCTCGGCTCTACAGAAAGCGCAGGCACCCCAAAAAGAAAAACCCCGCACCAGGCGGGGTTTCTCTCAACGCTTCAACAACCGCCCGATATCAATCGATATCCAGGAAGCTGCGCAGCTGCTCCGAGCGGCTCGGGTGACGCAGCTTGCGCAGGGCCTTCGCTTCGATCTGGCGGATGCGCTCGCGGGTCACGTCGAACTGCTTGCCGACCTCTTCCAGCGTGTGGTCGGTGTTCATGTCGATGCCGAAGCGCATGCGCAGCACCTTGGCTTCCCTCGGGGTGAGGCCGGCCAGCACGTCGCGCACGGTTTCAGACAGATTGATGTTGGTGGTGTTCTCGATCGGGGACTCCACGTTGGTGTCCTCGATGAAGTCGCCCAGATGGGAATCCTCGTCGTCGCCGATCGGGGTTTCCATCGAGATCGGCTCCTTGGCGATCTTCATCACCTTGCGGATCTTGTCTTCCGGCATGTCCATTTCCTTGGCCAGCTCCTCCGGCGTAGCCTCGCGGCCGTACTGCTGGAGCATCTGGCGGGAAATGCGGTTCAACTTGTTGATCGTCTCGATCATGTGCACCGGGATACGGATGGTGCGCGCCTGGTCGGCGATCGAGCGGGTGATCGCCTGGCGAATCCACCAGGTGGCGTAGGTCGAGAACTTGTAGCCGCGACGGTATTCGAACTTGTCCACCGCCTTCATCAGGCCGATGTTGCCTTCCTGGATCAGGTCGAGGAACTGCAGGCCGCGGTTGGTGTACTTCTTGGCGATCGAGATCACCAGACGCAGGTTCGCCTCGACCATTTCCTTCTTGGCCTTGCGCGCCTTGGCTTCACCGTAGGCCATGGCACGGCTGATTTCCTTCAGCTCTTCCAGGTCCAGCTGGGTCAGCGTCTCGATGTCGATCGTCGCCTGCTGTTCGGCGATGATCTGGTCCTTCACTTCGCGCAGGGCCGACGACCACTTCTGCTTGCGCTTCAGTGCGTCTTCCACCCACTCCAGGTTGGTCTGGTTGCCTTCCCAGGAACGGATGAAGTCCTTGCGCGGCATGCGCGCGGTGACGGTCGCCAGGTTCAGCACGCGGCGCTCATGGGCCTTGATCGACGCCATGGTGTCGCGCAGCTGCTTGGTCAGCACATCGGTCAGCGGCAGCGGCAGCTTCAGGGTGACGAACACCGCCGACATCTCTTCGCGCAGGCGCGGCAGGTTCTTCTTGTCGCCCTTGGTCGCGGCCTTCTTGAAGGCGTTGAAGGCATCGCTCAACGCCTGCATGCGTGCAGCGACTTCCTCCGGGTCCGGACCGGTCGGTGCGGCTTCTTCCTCGCCACCCTCGACATCATCGTCCTCGTCCTCGTTGCCCTCGGCGTCCGCATCGCTGCTGTCATCGGCAGCGGCGGCCGGCGGTGCCGGCTCTTCGTCGGACAGGTCGTTGAAGCCGACGATCACTTCGGCCAGGCGCTTCTTGCCTTCCTTGTGGGCTTCGTAATCGGTCAGCAGCGACTCGACCGAGACCGGGAACTGGCCCAGGGCAGCCTGGACCTGCGAAAGGCCTTCCTCGATGCGCTTGGCGATGGCGATTTCGCCTTCGCGGGTCAGCAGCTCGACGGTGCCCATTTCGCGCATGTACATGCGCACCGGGTCGGTGGTACGGCCACCTTCGGTGTCGAGCGCGCTCAGCGCGGCGGCAGCTTCTTCGGCCGCGGTGTCATCGACTTCGCGGTTGCCGGTGTTGCCATCGTTGAGAAGCAGGGTTTCCACATCCGGCGCAACTTCATGGACATCGATGCCCATGCCGTTGATCATGCCGATGATGTCTTCGATCTGTTCCGGGTCGACCATGTCGTCCGGCAGATGGTCATTGACTTCGGCGTAGGTCAGGTAGCCCTGTTCCAGGCCCTTGCTGATCAGTTGCTTGATTTCGGATTGGGCAGGACGTTCGTTGGCCATGTAGTGCTCGCGCCACCGGCTAGGGAGAAATAGGGAACGTAGCATTATACCAGCCCGGGGCCCCGCCTGCCGGGCGGTGGTCCCGCAGGCTCAGGGCCTGAGAAGGAAGGTCACGGGACCGTCATTGACCAGGCTGACGACCATATGGGCACCAAATCGGCCCGTTTCCACCCCTGGCGCGTGATTTTCACGACAGATCTCGACAAAACGATTGAACCCGCGTTCAGCCTCGTCCGGCGGCGCGGCCGTGGTGAAGCTCGGCCGCATGCCCGATCGGGTGTCGGCGGCCAGGGTGAACTGGCTGACCAGCAGCAGGCCGCCGCCGGTATCGCGCAGCGAGCGGTTCATCTTCCCGGCCTCGTCGGCAAATACCCGGTAGCCCAGCAGGCGCTCGGCCATCCGCCGCAGCTGGGCCTCGGTATCGCCCGGCTCCATGCCGACCAGGGCCAGCAGGCCGGGCCCGATCTGCCCCACGGCCTCATCGTCGACATGGACGGCGGCCTGGCTGACACGCTGGATCAGGACGAGCATCGTGGGCTTCCAATGAACAGGGCCGGCCACGATAGCAGCGCCCTTGGCTAAACTGGCGCCGATGAATCCGCAACGCAAAGCCCGGCTGGTCTACCGCGCCACCACCCTGTTCGCCCGCCTGCCCTGGCCGCTGCTGCGGGCGTTCGCGCGCGCCCTGGCGTGGGCGTGGATCGCCCTCAATGCCCGCGAGAGCCGTGTCACCCGGCGCAACCTGGAGCTGGCCTACCCCGAGCTGGACGGCGCTGCCCGCGATCGCCTGCACCGGGAACTGCTGCGCTCCACCGCCCTGCAGGCCATCGAAACGCTGCGGCTGTGGAGCCAGACGCCGGCCGACAACCTGCGCCTGCACCTGAAGCAGCGCCATGGCGAGGCCCTGTACGACGCGGCGCTGGCCAGCGGCAAGGGCGTGATCGTGGCCGCCCCGCACTACGGCAACTGGGAGCTGCTGAACCAGTGGCTGGCCTCGCGCGGGCAGATCGCCATCGTCTACAAGCCGCCGGAGGACGAAGCCAGCGATGCCTTCCTGCAGCTGGTGCGCGGCGGGCAGAACGTGCAGCAGGTGCGCGCCGAAGGCCCGGCCGTGCGCCAACTGTTCAAGGTGCTCAAGGACGGCGGTGCCACGGGCATCCTGCCCGACCAGCAGCCCAAGGCCGGCGATGGCGTGTTCGTGCCGTTCTTCGGCGTGCAGGCGCTGACCATGACCCTGGTCAACCGGCTGGCCGAACGCACCGGCGCCACCGTGCTCTATGGCTGGTGCGAACGCATCGGGCCGGACATGGAATTCGCCCTGCACATCGAGCCGACCGACCCGGCCGTGGCCGATCCGGACCCGCTGGTGGCGGCCACCGCCCTCAACGCCGGCATCGAACGCATCGCCCGCCGCGACCCGGCGCAGTACCAGTGGACCTACAAGCGCTATACGCTGCGGCCACCGGGCAGCGATGAGGAAGATCCCTACGCGACCGAAGAGCATCCCCACTGACGGCCTCGCGCCCCGGGCCGCGCGGTCCCTGCTACCCGCGGCCGCACCACGTTGAATACGACGCCGTCGCCCCCATAGAGACTGCGATGTCCGCCTCCCCCGGTCCTGCCATGTCTGCTGCTTCTTCCCTGTTCGGCGATCCGGCCGCGATCCGCTGCGAGCGCGCGGTTGCCGAACTGCGTGCCGGTCGCCCGGTGCTGCTCCACGATAGCCAGGGCCAGCGCCTGGCGGTGATCGCGCTGGACAGCGCCACGGCCAGCAGCTTCGCCGCCTTCGCCACTGCCGCCCGCGAGCGCCATTATCTGTTCCTGACCGCCACCCGTGCCCGCGTGCTCGGCGTGGAGGCACCGCAGGGCGCGCGCCTGCCGCTGAGCGGTGTGGCCTTCGATGCCCTGCCCTCGCTGGGCTACCTGCGCGAACCCGGTCCGATGCCGGAAGGCTGGAGTGCCGGCGACGCCTTCGATGCCGGCGCGGTGGAACTGGCCCGCCTGGGCCTGCTGCTGCCAGCGATGGTCGCGGTGCGTCTGGACGTCGATGACCATACTTTCGACGGTGCGGCCGAGGTGGCCCTGTGCGACCTGGCCGAAGGCGCAGCACATGCGGCCCACGACTACGAACTGGTGGCGCGTTCGCCAGTGCCGCTGCGCGACGTCGGCATGACCACCTTCGCAGTCTTCCGCGGCGGCGTGGCGCAGCGAGACCAGGTCGCGATCATCGTCGGCGAGCCGGATCTGTCGGCCGTGGTGCCGGTGCGCGTGCATTCTTCGTGCCTGACCGGCGACCTGTTCGGTTCACTCAAGTGCGACTGCGGCGACCAGCTGCGGCGCGGCCTGCGCAAACTGAAGGATCTGGGCGGTGGCGTGCTGCTGTACCTGGACCAGGAAGGCCGCGGCACCGGCATCGCCGCCAAGATGCGCGCCTATGGCTACCAGCACGACGGCCTGGACACCATCGACGCCGATGCGCAGTTGGGCTTCGGTGCCGACGAACGCCGCTATGGCAGCGCGGTGGCGATGCTGCGCGGCCTGGGCATCACCCGCGTGGCCCTGCTCAGCAACAACCCGACCAAGGCGCAGCGCCTGCGCAACGCCGGCATCGAGGTGCTGGACTGCATTCCGGTCACCGGCGAGATCACCGCCGAGAACGAGCACTACCTGCGCACCAAGGCCGACCGCGCCGGCCACCTGCTGGATGTCGATGCGCTGATCCAGGCTGCCCAGTAACGCAGCCGACCTGCTACCGTCTGCGCGGTGCGGCCATGGCCGCTACCGCCCGCCCTGCTGCCTGACGGAGCCCGCGTGACCGACGCCTCGATTCCTGCACCACCCGACACCGATTGGCAGTCACTGCCGCAACGTGCGGCCCGCCTGGCCGCACTGGAAGGTGCCTTTGGCGGCCTGTTCATCCCGGGCCTGCCACTGGCGGCGGCGGCGTGGTTCTTCGATCTGCCCGGTGGCCTGTGGACCGCTGCAGCCGGACTGCTCATGGGAATCGCCTTTGGCGCATGGCTGGGCCGTCGACGCCTGGTCCGCACCCGTTGGCGGCTGGACGCACAGGGCCTGGGCCTGCGCCGCGACCTCATGTGGCAGCTGGAAACACGTATCCCGCTCTCGCGAGTGCAGCATCTCGATCTGCGCCGGGGCCCGCTGGAGCGCCGTGCCGGCCTGGCCACGCTGATCGTGCACACCGCCGGCACCCGCATGAGTGCGGTGACCGTGAGCGGCCTGGACGAAGCCGACGCCGAACGCCTGCGCGACACCCTGTCCCACCAGCTCGACCAGGACGCCGACGCCCTGTGAGCCTGCCGCCCCCCCTGCCTGCACCGCTGCCCGCCGGCACCGAGGACCACCGGCTGCACCCGTGGTCGTGGCTGTTCGTGCTGCTGATGCAGCTGCGCCACTATTTGCTGCCGCTGGTCGCGCTGCTGGTGTTCGGCCAGCGCGGCGACCGCGATCCGATGTGGGCGCAGCTGATTCCGCTGACGGCAATTGCCGCGCTGGTCCTGGTGTCGGTGCTGCAGTACCTCAGCTACCGCTACCGCATCGGCAGCGACGCGATCACCGTGCGCAGTGGCCTGTTGGCGCGCAACCGCCGCGAGATCCCGTTCGCCCGCATCCACAACGTGGAAGTGCGGCAGAACCCGCTGCACCGCCTGTTCGGCGTGGCCGAGCTGCGCCTGGAATCGGCCGGCGGTGTGCGCCCGGAAGCGGAGATGCGGGTACTGAAGCTGGACCAGGCACTGGCGCTGGAACGGCTGGTCCGCCAGCGCGGGCAGGCGCCGCAGGCCGACGACGCCGTGGATGCGCCGCCCATTGCCGACGTCGACAGCGAACACGTGCTGCTGCGACTGTCCAGCTGGGACGTGGTGCGCATGGGACTGCTCTCCAACCGCGGCTGGGCACTGGCGGTGGCCGCGTTCGGCGTGCTGTTCCAGACGGTGCCGCGGCCGGTGATGGACGATGCCATCCAGCGCGGCGGCCGTGAGGCCTTCGGCTATGCCAGCCACCTGCATCCCGGCGTGACCGGTGCCTTCCTGCTGGTGGCGGCAGCCCTGCTGCTGGGCTGGCTGGCGCTGCGCATGCTGTCAGTGGTGCTGACCCTGTTGCGTTACCACGGCTTCACCCTCGTCGAGCAGGACCGCCGCCTGACGGTGTCGGCCGGGATGTTCAGCCGCACCCGCAGCAGCGTGGCACGTCGCCGCATACAGGCCTGGACCCTGCGCGAAGGCACCCTGCAGCGCTGGTTCGGGCTGCGCCAGCTGCGCATCGACAGTGCCGCCGGTGGCCCTTCGCGTGATGAGGACCGCGCCCTGCGCGAACTGGCGCCGCTGGCAACCCGCGAACACTGCACACAGCTGGTGCAGCACCTGCTACCCCAGCTGCACTGGCCGCCAGCGCAATGGCAGTCCATTCCGCAGCGCGGCTGGTGGCGGCTGTGCCTGGGCGCGCTGCTGCTGGTGCCACTGCTGGCCGTCGCCGCGTACTGGCGTTGGGGCCCCTGGGGCCTGGTCGTGCTGGCCTGGCTGCCGGTCGCACTATTGGTCGCACACCGGCAGATGGCGCGCATGGGCTGGTATCTGGACGAGCACTATGTGGCCGTGCGCGGCGGCTGGTGGAAACGCTGGTGGCGCTGGGCCGAGCTGGACAAGGTGCAGGGCCTGCGCCTGCAGCGTTCACCGCTGGACAAGCTGCTGGGCACCAGCAGCCTGCAACTGGATACCGCCGGTGCACATGGCGACGTGGCACTCACCCTGCATCATCTGCCGCAGGCACAGGCACAGCAGGCGATGGATCAACTGGCGGCCGCGCTGGCGCGGCGCAAGCTGCGCTGGTGATGCGGGCATCCACGCATGGCGTGGATCTACTGTAGAGCCGAGCGTGGGCTCGGCTCTACATCCCCCCGATCATCGCTGCGAGGGGCCCCAGTAGCCCAGATCCTTGCGGATCTGCAGGTCGCGCATCCAGCTGCCGAACGGCTTGCGGCGCAGCGCCCCCATTTCACCGGACAGGAAATCCTCGGTGGCCGCGATCACGCGCTCGCTGGAAAGGCCATCGCGGTACGGGTGGATGGCATCGGCGTAGCGCACGATTTCCGCCTGCAGCGCGGCGTCCGGGTGCAGCGCGCGCTGCAGCATCGCCGGCAACTGTGCCTGGTCGTCGAAATCAATCATGTGCGGCTTCGGCACGCGGTTGCGGAAGGTCACCACCGGCTTGTGCTGGACGATGAATTCCGAAACGATCGACGAGGTGTCCGACACCAGCACATCGGCGGCACGCTGCGCGGCCATCACCTGCTCCGGCTCGATGAAGCGGGCATTGGTACCGGCCAGCGCGCGGTAGCGCTCGAACAGTTCCGGCGGACATTTGGGATGCAGGGTCAGCAGCCAGTAACGCCCACCGGCCGCGATATCGGCGGCGATCTGCGGATGCAGGTGCGGGGCCGCGCTCAGCCGCTCGGTGAAGGTAGAACCAAACAGGATCACCGGGCGGTCGCCGGCCGGCGCGCGCAGTGCGGCGCTCTCGCCACCGTCATCGCGGAACAGCGGGTCCAGCTTCGGCCAGCCGGTCTCGGCCACCGCGAAGTGGCCCTGCTGGGCCGCGATCTCGCGGAACGGCGTGGTGGTGGCCGGCCCCTGCGTGCAGTACAGGTCGAACATGCCGCGCACCCGGAAGTGGCCGCGCGCACTGTCGCGCTTTTCCACATTGAAGCCATGGAACAGCTGTACCTTGGCCCCCGAAAGGAAGGTCGGCACCCAGTTGGCCGCGCTGAACACCGCCCGCGGGCGCATTGCCAGGGCCTGCTTCAGGCCAACGTTGGGCACCCCCGGCAAGCTGCTGCCGGCTGCGCCGCCTTCGAACCAGGCCGCAACTTCCTGCCCGGACGCGTGCAAGGCCTGCGCCAACGGGGCGAGAATAGGCAGCGCATAGCGCTCCGTCGCAAACAACAGGTATCCGGCCATCATGTCCTCCACGACCGCTCCCATCGAACGGCCTCGCATCTCGGCGTGCATTATCGCGTTCAACGAGGCCGGGCGCATCGGCGACTGCCTGGCCTCGCTGGCCTTCTGCGATGAGATCGTGGTGGTGGACTCGCAGTCCACCGATGCCACCGTGGCCATCGCCGAGGCGGCCGGTGCCCGCGTGCTGCAGCGCGTGTTCGAGGGCTTCCGCAGCCAGAAGGCGTTCTGCGTCGAACAGGCCAGCCACGACTGGGTACTGTGCCTGGATGCCGACGAGCGCATCAGCCCCGAGCTGCGTACGGCCATCGAACAGGCCCGTGACGGCGGCTTCGCCGACCACGCCGGCTACCGCTTCGCTCGCCTGTCCGAATACTTTGGCAGGTTCCTGCGCCACGGCAATGCCTACCCGGACCGGGTGATGCGCCTGTTCGACCGTCGCCAGGGCGGCTGGCGCGGCAAGCGCGAGATCCACGAGGCGGCCAGCGTCGACGGCAGCGTCGGCACCCTGCGCGGCGATCTCATCCACTACCCCTATCGATCATTGCAGCAGCAGCTGGCCAAGACCGAGAAGTACGCGCGGATGATGGCCGAGCACGAATTCGCGCGTGGCAAGCGGGCCACGCTGGGCAAACTGGTGCTGGCCCCGGCCTGGCGGTTCTGGCGCGGCTTCCTGTTCCGCGGCGGCTTCCGCGACGGCTGGCACGGCCTGGTCTATGCCTATGTGCGTGCCAACTACGTACGGCAGAAAACCATCATGCTGTGGATGCTGGGCAACGGACAGGCGGTGGCCGATCCTCCGGCTCCCGTGGAACGGCCCTGAGCCGGCTGTGTCACACTTGCCGCGCGTTGCCTGAAGATCCCCCATGAAAATCCTCTACACCAACTTCCACTACGGCGACGGTGGCGGCCACACCACGTACATCGTGTCGCTGGCGCGAGCCCTGCATGGCCAGCACACGCTCCATGTCGCAGCCCCCGCCGACAGCCGCCTGCTGCGTACGGTGGCCGAGGAAGGAATCGCCACCCCGCTGCCGATGGCCTTTGGCAGCGGCCTGCCGACCCTGCCACAGCAACTGGCCGAGCAACACGCGCTGCGCCGGCTGGTGCGTGACGAGGGCATCGACCTGGTCCACGTCAACGGTGCTCGTGACCACCGCTTCGTGATGCAGGGACTGCTCGGCATGCGCCGCCCACCGATCATCCTGACCAAGCACAACAGCAAGCCCACCCGTACACTGGGCAATGCCGTCAGGGCACGCTGGGCCACCGACCGTGTGATTGCGGTTTCGGCCCACACCGGGCGTCTGCTCGAGCAGGGGCCCTACCGACGCTGCCCGATCGATGTTGTCCGCAACGGCGTCGACCTGGACCGCTTCGCACCGCTGCCGGCCGACGCCGGCCAGGCGATGCGACGGCAATGGACGCAGGACCCGGATGCGCTGCTGCTGGTCAGCAACGCCGGCACCGATGACTACAAGGGCTGGATCGACCTGGCGCAGGCCATTGCCCTGCTCCCCGACGCGATCCGCCCGCACGTGCACATGGCGGTCGCCGGGCACCTGCCCAGCGCGCAGCAACGCGCGCAGGTGCAGGCCCTCGGTGACGTCGCCGCGCAGGTCCACTTCACCGGCCTGCTGGCCGATACGCGGCCACTGATCGCCGCCGGCGACGTCGGCTTCGTACTGTCCAACGACATCGAAACGATCTCCTTCGCCTGCCGCGAAATGATGGCCAGCGCCAGGCCGATGCTGGTCAGCGACTACGCGGGACTGCCGGAAAACATCGAGCAGGGTGTCGACGGCTGGGTCGTGCCCACCCGCAACGTGGCCGCCATCGCCGCGCAGGTGCGGGCGGTGTATGAACAACGCCAGGCGCTGCCGGCGATGGGCATGGCCGCACGCCGCCATGCGGAGCGCGAGTTCGGCCTGCAGACTTTCGCCGGGGCGACCCTGGCCAGTTACGAAGCGGTGCTGGCCTCGGCCTGATCTGCCCGGCGCGGCTCGGACAGGGCCAGCAGCAGGGCAACCCAGGCGGCATAGAACGAAGCGGTTCGCATGTCACGCAGCATCATTTCGGTGACCCCGAAGACGGCGAATGCCACGCAGATGCTCAACCCTGCCGCGGCATGCAACCGCGACCGTTCGTCGCCACGCCACAGGCGTGGCACGAACACCAGCGCAGGGGCCACGTAGACCAGCACCAGGCCAAGCCCCCCCAGCACGCCGTAGGTGGCCAGGAAATACAGCAGGTCGTTGTGGGTCTCGCCGAAATCACGCGCGACCATCGCCGACACCTTTCCCTGTCCTGCAAGTCGTTCCAGTTCCTGGCGGAAGCGATCGCCACCACCGACACCGAACACCGGCTGCTCGCGGATCATGTAGCCCGCCGCGGTCCACAACTGAAGGCGGATGCAGACCGAGGTATCGGCCAGGTGGTCGGCACTGCAATCGCCATACTCGCTCACGCCAGCATCGATGCGATCGCGCAGCGCACCATCATGGGTGGCGATAATGCCGACACCGGCCGCCAGCACCAGGCCCAGCAGGATCTTCATCCGGCCAAGCCGGCGCCCCATCACCAGCAGGCCGATCAGCAGGAAGCAGGGAATCGCCAGCAGGCCACCGCGGGTCTGTGTCCACAGGAATGCGACCAGGCCAAGGATGCCGGTCAGCAGCTTCAGCGTGGCTTCGATGCGAGTGAAACGGGTCACCGGCAGGCCCAGCGACAACAGGCTCAGCACACCGAACAACAGGGTCAGGTCGCCGTAGGTCACCGCATTGAACTGCTGGGTGGCAGGCCGCACGCCTGTCTCCAGCGCCAACCAGCCAATGATGGCTGCTGCCGCCCATACTGCGGGCAGGGTGCCAAGCATCGCCCGCGCGAGGATCCTGCGCGGCACCCGCAGCGCGGCGAACAGGATCAGCAGCATCGACAACAGGCGCGCGGCCTTCTCGACCTCCGATCCCTTCCAGATGCCATGCACGCCCAGGCTGATCAGCACGCCGGCCAGCATCACGCCCATGCCGATGCCCATCCACGCATAGCGCCGGGCGGAACCGGGCAGCAGGCGCGGAGCAGCCGAGGGGACCAGCAGCAGGACGACCGACAGCAGGATCGCCAGGTAGAACCCCGCGCTGCCGCCCTCCATGGTGATCATCAGCAACGTCGGCAACGCGCCCAGCACCACGGCGTAGGCGCCGGCCAGCAGGCCCGTCGTGCGGGAGGTAGGCAGGGAAAGCGGAGTCACGTGGTGCGGTCGGCAGGTCGGTAGCGATAGACCGGCACGGTGCCGGGAGCGGTCCTCATTCTAGGACAGAGCAGGCCGCTGGTTGATGCAGGCTGGCCACGTCTGTCGCTCATTCGTTCAGTCCGCATCCGGTGGCCCCTGCAGCCGGTACTCGCGCTCCAGCTCCTTCAGGTCAGGCACGCAGGCCCCGGACACCGCCGTGGCGGGAACAAGCCACCAGCGACGGCGGTTGGATATGCCGGCCATCTCCGCCTGCGAACGATCAATGCACCCCTGCATCGCATCGTCATTCACCAGCAACCAGCGATGCAGGGGGGACAAGCGCTGCCAGCGCACGGCCGCCTGCAGCTGTTCATGCCAGCGGTTCTCGAATCCAAAGGTTGCCGCGCGGCGGTCCGCCATCAGCAGATTCTGTTCCTTCCAGGCCACCAGCCCCAGCTCCGCGTCTGGCCCGAGACGCGTGCCGACGTCACGCATCAGACCACGCGCGGAGCTTGAATCATTCAGCAACGGGTAGCCGAGCAGGCCGTAGAGCACCCAGGCCACGGCCAGGGTCGATACCAGCGCCAGATGGCTTCGACGCCAGCCAGCCACCACCAGGCTCAAGCCACCCCAGAGCCCCATCGCAAGGATCGTCCACGCCAATGCATCGGTGGCGCCGGGCGGCAGTCCACGTCCATGGGCAAGGTTCACCTCGAAGCGCGGATCACCCAGCAACGCGAGCGCCCCGACCAGGCTCAATCCCAGTGCCAGCAACGCGGCAAACCCTCCCAGTACCGCCTGCACATCCCGTCGCTTCAGCAACCCGGGCAGCAGCGGTGCCAGCGCCAGGCAGAACATCGGCAGCGCCGGCAGGATGTAGACATCACGCTTGCCCTGGGGAATCGAGAAGAACAGCACGACCAGCACCCACCAGGCCAGCGGCAGCAGGTAGCGTGGATCGCGGCGGCACAGGCGCCGGCGCCACGCCGGGATCGCCCATGGCAGCGCCAGGAACGCCGGTATCCACATCGCTGGCATGACACCGAAGAAGTACCACCACGGCTGGTGATGGTCCCAGGACTGCGTGTAGCGGCGGGCCGTCTGCCGCACCAGGATGTCGTTGATGTAGGCACGGTACTCGTCCGACCCGGTGCCCAGCGCGGCCAGCAGCATCGGCGCCAGCCACAGCGATACCGCCAGCAGGAAGGCCAGCGGTGCCAGCCAGAAGCGGCCATCGCGCGCGTGCAGGGAAACACGGGGCCAGTGCAGGGCTGCAGCGATGGCCGCCGGCACGATCATCAGCAGCGCCAGCATGCCCACGCCCTTGGTGATCACCCCGATACCGGCAAAGAACCAGCCCAGCCACCACCAGCGCCAGGCCGGGCCCAGCAGCAGGTGGCGCAGCAGGCCATAGTTGGCCAGGGTGATGAACAGCACCAGCAGCGGATCGATCTGCGCCTTCTTCGCCTGGAAGGTGAACTGCAGCGCGAACAGCAGTGCCCATCCGGCGTAGAGCCCGACCTGGCGCGTCCACAGCCGGCGCCCGAGGTCGACCACGCACCACAGCGTACCCAGTGCGGCCAGCAGCGAGGGCAGCAGGAAGGCCACGCGCCAGTGGCCAACCAGGCCGTACAGCGAGGCCTGCCACCACATCAGCATCGGCGGCTTGTCCGAATACAGCTCGGTTCCGCGATGCGGGAACAACCAGTAACCGCTGTCGACCATCTGCCGGGCCACCAGCGCGAAGCGTGGCTCGTCAGAGGGCCACGGATCGCGGAGACCGAGACCGGCCCCCAGCACCAGCAGGGCCACCACCACGAACAACCACGTCTGGCGCGACGCGTGGGTTTTCAGCATGGGACTCGAAACGGCAGCGGGGGTCAGCCTGCTTTTATCAGACGCGCGTAGAAGAAACCGTCAGCATCGTTGTCACCGGGCAGCCGCTGGCGTGCCACGCCCTCGCAATCCACGCCGAATGCGTCACCCAGAGGCTGTGCCACGGCGTCCGGATGCCACTTCAGGAACGCGCGCACCTGGTCGATGTTTTCGGCGCGCAGGATCGAGCAGGTGGCATACAGCAGCACGCCGCCCGGGCGCAGCATCGACCAGCAGGCCTCCAGCAGGCGCGCCTGCACGCCCACCAGTGCATCGATGTCTTCGGCGCGACGGTGGAACATCACATCCGGCTGGCGGCGGATCACGCCGGTGGCCGAACACGGCGCATCCAGCAGGATCGCGTCGAACGGCACGCCGTCCCACCACGCGCCGGGATCGCTGGCATCGGCGACCAGGGTCTGCGCATGTTCGCCCACACCGGTGCGGGTGTAGGTGTCGCGCGCACGGGCCAGCCGGCGCGCGTCGATATCCAGCGCCAGCAGGCGCAGGCTCGGGTCACGCTCCAGCAGATGCGCCGACTTGCCGCCGGGTGCCGCGCAGGCATCCAGCACGCGGGCACCGGTCGCGGGCGCCAGCGCATCGGCCGCGCATTGCGCCGACAGGTCCTGCACCGACAGTGCACCGTCGCCGAAGCCCGGCAGCTGGTTCACGGCAACGGGGGCCGCCAGGCGCAACGCATCGGCACACAGTGCAGTGGCTTCAGCGGCAATGCCGGCCTCGGCCAGCGTCGCCAGGGCCTTGTCGCGACCACCGTGCTGGCGGTTGGCACGCAGCCACAACGGCGCGGGTTGCAGGCTGGCGCTGAAGATCGCCTCGGCCTGCGTCGGCCAATCGCGTTCGATCGCATCAGCCAACCATTCCGGGAAGGCGTCGCGCGCAGGCTGTTCGGGGAATCCCTCGCGCTGGGCGCGGCGCAGGATCGCGTTGACCAGGCCGGCCTGGCGCTCACGGCCCAGCGCGCGCGCCGCATCGACCGTGGCCGAAAGCGCCGCGTGCGCAGGCAGTTCGAGTACGTCCAGCTGGGCGAAGCCGACCATGAGCAACGTACGCAGGTCGGCATCACGCGCCGAAAGCGGCTTCTGCATCCAGGCCTGCAAGGCCGCGTCATACGTGCTGCGACGGCGCAGCACAGCGAAACACAGGGCTTCCAGCAGCGCACGGTCGCGGCTGTCGGCCAGCTTCGGCAGTGCCCAGGCCAGTTCGGCCTTCAGCGAACGGCCACGGGTGAACACCTGTGCCAGCACGCGTGCGGCCAGCATGCGCGTGGCCGCGCCCGGTGCCGCCTTGGCGACGGAGAAATCGTTCTGCTTGGACACCGCTTATGCCCCCACGCGCAGATCGCGGCGAGCGTTGAGGTAGTCGGCAGCGGTGATCGCCTTGCCGCCTTCACGCTGCAGCACGCGCAGGCGCAGCGCGCCCTGGCCACAGGCAATGTCGATGCCGTCGCGGCCACGCGC